>JBEKVG010000381.1:0-3034 GCA_049514195.1 Anaerolineales bacterium
CAGCCGGTCAGGGCTTCGTCATCCTGGGCCTGGCCGACTTCAATCCCCGGAACATCAGTAATGGCATTATTATGTTTCATAGAGATTTATTTAAGGCTGTGGACCAGTTCGATGAATTCGTCCCACTCTTCCTTAAAAAAGTGCATGGTGACGTTGTTGAGTTCCAGGTGATAGGTAGTCTCGCCGTCCGGTTCTTCGGCTTTCCAGATCATGTAGCTCTCGGTCTCGGCCAGGGTTTCGGTCTTGGGTTCAAGATCAGTCTTGGGCATGAGTAATCTCCTTTATTCTGATTATACGAACTTCTTGTTTGAATTGCATCTTAAAAATGCTGGCCTTCCCATATTTGGCGGGCACAGTCTACTCTTTATCTTTGGGTTGGCTTGGTTTCTTCCCGGGTTCGCTGGTCAGCCCCGCTTCCAGCTTGACGCTTCTGCGCTTCACCAGCCAGTTGTGCAGCCTACGCAATGGACGCGCCATCGGCAGCGGCGGCAGGGTTTCTTCAGAGGCCGGCCAGGGGTCTTCGTCAAGCATCTTGCGCATGGCATAACGGCCAACCAACTGCAACGTGGCCAGCAGGGGCGCAGCGATGATAATACCTAGGATGCCTAGCAGGTTGGCCGCGATGATGGCGGCGATCAGCACAAAAGCCGGGTGAACTTTCAGCGTCTGCGCCATGATACGCGGAGACACAAGATTATCAAAAATCTGATCAATCAAAACCGCCACTGCAATGGCGAGTAGTGTGTAGTAAAAGGGTGCCAGGCCAAATATGTTGCCTCCCTGGAAATAGGTGACCAGGCCAATCACAGTCCAATTAATAGCTGGACCAATGTAGGGCAGGAAACTGGCGAACCCTGCGATCAAAGCCACCGGGATAGCGTAATGGACCCCCAGAATATTCATCAGAATCGTGTAGGCGATAACCTTGAAGAAGAAAATGATGATCTGGCCGCGCAGGAAGGCATTCCAGATACGCCCGAGGCGCCGGCTGAGCTTGTGGATATCCTCACTATAGCCCGGGATGTCGAAATGCAGGATCCCTTGGCGTAGTCTGCTTTCCAGAAGAAAAAAGTACGAGACTATTACCACAAATGCCGTCCAGCCGAGGGTAGATGCGGCCCCACTGGCCAGCTTCCCGACCAGTCCGCCCAGCTTCCCCAGGGCCGGCTCGACGTAGGACAGGATTTGTTGGCTGATGGTCGCCCAATCAAAGGTTGAGAAGTCGAACCGGAAAGATCCCACCATGAGAACCGTGTGGGAAAGGCTTGCAATGAAGACAGGTAGTTCATTGGCATAGTTCTGAACGGCGGTGATTAAGTTCTGGATCTGCCCAACGAGACCCACACCACCCCAGGTGATCAAAGAAAGCAGGATTAAAATAAAAACAAGGTAAACAAGATTAACAGCCAATCCCCACGAAAAGTGCACCTTTTTATGCAGGAATGAGATCAGTGGGTGCAAAAGATATGCGAGGACAAAAGCCATCAATACCGGGCCGATGATGGTGTGGAAACGTGCCAGCAGTGCACCCAGGATGAAAATAATGGTCAGGGCAATGACCAGTTTGGTCATTGCCCCCCAGCGCGGTGAAGCAGGAGGCTGAGTCTTTTCCATGATCTATATTCCTTTGCGATACTTTTACGGTGCCCAGACGAAACCGTCACGATCCAAAAGTGTCGGACGGCTGTTTATATTCTATCGTCAAGAGGAGGAATTTACAACCGGGTGCGCTTGTATAAGGATATCGCGTGAACACGCTATTCATAGGCAGTCAGCCTCGCTGATTTTCAGCAATGCATTCCTTAACGATTCTACTTCCGTGAGGGTATTGTAGTGAACAGCACCAACACGTACCATGCCTCCATTGTCTTCCACTCCCAGCCTTTCAGTCACGTTAATGGCATAGTAGTTCCCGTCCCAAACATAAATACCCTGCCCGGCCAGTCTCTCAGCCACAACCCGTGGGGCCAAATTTTTCAAGCGAAACGAAAATGTAGGGACACGCTCATCTAATCGAAATGGATCCGCCAGGCCATAAATTGTTAGACCAGGGACAGACTGCAAAGCGCTGAGCAATGCCCGGCTGATCTCGAACTCGTGGGCGCGAATGGCAAACAGCGCCTGCTTGAGCCTCATACGGCGATCCTTGTAACCTGCCTCCATCAACCCTTCAAGTTGCTCACTCCCAAACATCTTGCCGATCCATTCGAAATACTCAATGGCTCCAAGCACACCGGCAATTCCTTCGTGATTTTGTGTGCCTGTTTCAAATTTACCTGGCAAACGATCTGTGGCTGGGCGCACTTTGTAGGAAAACAACTGCTCCAACAATTCACGCTTGCCATAAAGGATGCCTGAATGGGAGCCATAGAATTTATAGGCTGAAGTGACCAGGAAATCACAATCCAATCTTTGTACGTCGATGGGTCCATGGGGTGCATATTGGACAGCATCAATATAAACCAGAGTACCCACTGCATGTGCCATTTTAATGATTTTCGCGACCGGGTTGATAGTTCCCAGAGCATTGGACGCGTACCCCACTGCCAACAGGCGCGGCTTGCCCTCGAGCGCTCTTTCCAATTCATCCAGTTTTAACGTCCCGTCTTCAATATTAAAGTCCACCCAGATAACCTTGCAGCCCCGGTCCTGTGCTGCCAATATCCAGGGTGTCACATTGGCATCGTGGTCAAGCCGGGTGACTACAATTTCATCGCCTTCCCGCCAGTCACGTGCAATCGAGCGGCTGATGGAAAGCGTGAGTGTCGTCATATTGTTGCCAAAAACGATCTCTTCCGAACCAGTGGCATTATAGAAATCCGCCATGGCTCGATGGGCTTCGTCCAAGATGGCATCTGAGGCGATACTGGTGGCGAATGCTCCCGCATGGTTGGCATTGCATTCCAAGAGATACCTGTTGACACGTTCCAGGGATTGCCTGGCGATTTGCGTGCCGCCAGGGTTGTCAAAGAAAATAGCCGGCCGATCCAGGGAAGGAAACTGGTTTCGGATGGCAGTCAGATCAAACGTCATA
>JBEKVG010000382.1:0-3034 GCA_049514195.1 Anaerolineales bacterium
GGCGCGCCGCGCCGCCCAAACCGCACTGGAACTCAGCCAGCAAGCCGGCGACCAGTATGGCATCGGCAATGCATTTAACGCACTTACGTTTACGACTATGGATATTGCCGAAAACATCCGGCTTCTCCAGCAAGCCTCGCAGGCTTTCGAGAAGGCCGGCTATGCAGAGCGCCAGGCAATTATTCTCGGCAATCTCGCGGTCCCCTTTCAAGACCTTGGATTGTATCGGCACGCCCACCGTTTGACGGCCGCAGCGGTGGAAATGCAGCGCAGCATGGGTGCAAAACAGAGCCTGACGTATGGACTGGGAAACCTTGCGGAAATAGAAATTATCCTCGGCGACCTGGATGCGGCACGCACACATTTGCAGGAATTCGCCGGTCTTATACACTTCCTCGGCGACCCAAGGATGGATTCAACCCATGATATAGAACTGGCAAATCTGGCTCTGGCAGAAGGTGACCCAAAGAAAGCGATAAGCCATATCAAATCTGCCGTGCAGATCGCCCATCAGGCGGGTATACTGGGAGAAAACGCACTTCTTGCCCAACTCGGCCAAGCCTATCTGGCGAATGGGACTCCCGTGGCTGCCCTCAAAGCCACCCGTAAAGCCACCAACATGCACCGCCGGCACGCTTTTGCCAAGCCGGAAAGTCTGACCTCACAGGAAATTTGGTGGCGGCACACGCAGGCCCTGCTCACCAACGGACAAACGAGGGCCGCGCGCGCAGCCCTCGAACGGGCATATAACTTCCTGCTCGAAGGCATCGTCCATGTGGGCGACGAAGGCCTGCGCCGCAACTATCTCAACAAGGTCCTCGTTAACCGCGAACTGCTGGAGTTCTGGGTCAAGGATGGCAGGAAACGTAAGTTGCCCAAAGAGCGGATCTTTGCCCACCTGGCGATCGAGTCCAACCTGCGCGAGCCCTTCCAGCGCCTAGCCGATACGGGTCTGCGCCTGAATGCCCTGCATAGCGCGGCCGAGATCCAGACCTTCCTGGTCGAGGAAGCCACCGAGTTGATCGGCGGCGAACGCGTTGTGTTAATCCTTGAAAAAGAGGGGGTTCGCGAAGTGGCGGAATCCAGCCTGCCGCGCCGCGAGGATCCCCTGAAATTGCTCCGTTCGATCTATGCGCAGCTCAAGCATGCCCGGCTTACCCGCACGGCCAACCTCATCCTGCCCAAGAGATCCGGCCTCAGCCGGATCATTGCCCCGTTGATCGCCCAGAATCAGGTCATTGGCTATCTCTACGTGGACATGGATTCGATTTATGGCACGTTCAACGAGACCGACCGTGATATGCTGGGCATGCTGGCCAATCAGGCGGCGGTTGCCCTGGATAACGCCCAATGGACGCAGGGACTCGAGCAAAAGGTTAAAGAACGCACTGAAGAACTCAACGCGCGCGTGGACGAACTGGCCATCCTCAACAGCGTGGGCGAAGCCATGGCCAAGACCTTGGATGTCAAGACCGTCACCCGCATCGTGGGTGATAAAGTCCGCGACATCTTCCGTGCCGAAGAGATCGGGATCATGCTGCTGGATGCGCGGACCAACTTGATCCATACCCTTTACGAATATGATGCCGGCGAAGGCGGATACATTGATTACCTCGAGCCTTTCCCGCTGGGCAAGGGACTGACCAGCAAAGTCATTCAGTCAGGTCAGCCGCTTCTTTTAGGTACGATACAGGAGCAAACTGCACAGGGGGCTTATTTACCTCCAGAAATGTTAGAAAAAGGCAGCGGTATAGTCACAGAATCCATACTGATGGTGCCTATTGTGGTTGGCATGGAGGTCCTAGGTGTGGCAGTTGTCAGTAGCTACAAACGACATGCTTTCACGGAGAATGACCTGCGGCTGCTACAAACGCTTTCCGCCAACATGGGCGTCGCCATCCAGAACGCCCGGCTCTTTGAAGCCGAACAGCAGCGCGTGGCTGAACTGCAGATCATCAATAGCATCCAGCAGGGTCTGGCAGCCGAGTTGGATTTCCAGGCCATCGTGGACCTGGTGGGTGACAAACTACGCGAAGTCATTCGCACACCTGACCTCGGTATTACCTGGTACGATGAAAAAGCCAATCTGTTATACCCTCTTTATATTTACGAGCACGGTAAACGTTTAAGCCAGCCCCCTGGACAGCCACGCCCCGACGGTCCCTTTGCGAGGATGACCAAAACACGCCAGCCTGTTTTGTGGAATACGCTGGAAGAAGGCGATGCAATCTCGCCTGTAACTCCCGGAACGGATGCCAGTAAATCGGGCGTCTTCGTTCCCATCATCAGCAATGACCGGGTTCTCGGCAATATTACGGTTGAAAATTATGAGCGTGAGAATGCCTACGGTGAATCTGAATTGCGCCTGTTGACCACCATCGCGGGCTCACTGGGCGCCGCCCTTGAGAACGCCCGGCTCTTCGACGAGACCCAGCGCCTGTTCAAAGCCGAGCAGGAGCGCGTGGCTGAACTGCAGATCATCAACAGCGTCCAGCAGGGCCTAGCGGCCGAGTTGGACTTCCAGGCCATCGTGGATCTGGTGGGCGATAAACTGCGTGCGGTCTTCAACATACCCGACTTATTCATAAACTGGTACGATGAAAAGACCAATCAGGTCAGATTCCTTTACTCTTACGAACACGGTCAACGGCTAAGCCTTGCACCCCTCCCACTCCGTCCTGATAGCATCATTGCGAGTATCCTGCAGACGCGGCAACCGGTGGTATGGAATACTTTGGAAGAAGGGGATAAGATCGCTCCCGCCATCTCCGGAACAGATCCGAGCAAATCGGGGGTTTCTGTGCCGATCATCAGCAGTGACCGTGTGCTCGGCACGATCCAGATTGAGAATTATGAGCGCGAACATGCGTATGGTGAAGCGGAACTCCGCTTGCTGACCACCATCGCGGCTTCGCTGGGCTCCTCGCTCGAGAACGCCCGACTGTTCAACGAGACCCAGCGCCTGCTCAAGGAGACCGAGCAGCGCGCCACTGAGCTGTCCGTCATCAACAGCATCCAGCAAGGCCTCGCGGCG
>JBEKVG010000383.1:0-3025 GCA_049514195.1 Anaerolineales bacterium
GCGCCTGAAGCGATTGGGTATTCTCCCATTTTATATATTGGATTAGGTCCCGGATTCGAGGCAGGCGTGAACTGCCAGGTTGTTGTTGAAACACGCCGCGGTCCCATGCTCGGACGGGTGTACTGGCGCGGCGGGCCAGCTCCAGATACCGGTCAACCCGATGGCGACCCGCAGCGCGTCTTGCGTGCCCCGGCAGATGGAGAATTCATCGCCCATGCCGAAATTGGGCAGCACATCGAAGGGGGGCAAGTCGTGGCGGAAGTTGCCGGACAGATGATCACCGCTCCGTTCCGGGGTGTTCTACGAGGCTTGTTGCATCCCGGGCTGACTGTGAAACAAGGTATGAAGATCGGAGACATAGACGGGCGCGACGATCCGCATCTCTGCCAAGTCGTCTCGGATAAAGCTCTATCCGTTGGTGGCGGGGTGTTAGAGGCTATTCTTTCCCGGCCCGAGTTACGCGGGCAACTATGGGTTTAACCACTAATGCACGAAGACACAATTTGATTTGTGCCTTTGCAGCTTTGTGATAGATGACCATGAATCTTTCACAAGCCTTGCGGCTTATCCACCCACCGGCACTTCGTGACAATTCTCCAAATTCCAAAGAAGTTTTGGGGAAGCAGGTGTGGGTCGCACTGGCTGGAGCAGGGGGAAAAACAACTGCGCTCTTCCAATTGGCCCGCGAGCTTCGGCCTCCGGTCATCGTAACGGCGACAACGCATTTGCACGTGGATCAAATACCCCTGGCCGATTCCCATTGGATTGGGGAAACACCCGAAGATTTGGCGGGCCTCGAAAAGAATCTGTATGGCGTGATGCTGGTAACGGGTCCGTTAAAAGGTACTCGAACAACAGGGTTGAACAATAATACGCTATCTCGGCTACGCGCAATCTGTGGTTACCAAGCTTTGCCCCTTTTAATCGAAGCCGATGGTTCACGCCAGCGTCCGCTCAAAGCTCCTGCGGTGCACGAGTCCCCGAACTTCGGGGGCGAACCACCCATCCCAGACTTCGTCGAGACGGTATTGGTTGTGGCAGGTCTTTCCGGCCTTGGCAAGCCGCTCACCGAAGAATTCGTCCATCGCCCAGGCATCTTCGCCTCCCTGAGTGGCCTGACTGCTGGTGAGGCCATTACACCGGAGGCGTTGCTGCGAGTCCTCACAAACCCCGCCGGTGGATTGAAAAACATCCCATCGCAGGCACGCCGGATTGTCATCCTAAACCAGGCTGACACACCCGAGTTACAGGCACAGGCAAAAGCACTGGCTGAAAACCTTTTGATTGCTTACCAGTCTGTTGTAATTGCTTCGCTCGGGCAATCCCAGATTCACGCCGTTTATGAACCAGTTGCTGGGATTATCCTTGCCGGCGGGGAAGCCAAACGCTTTGGGCAGCCCAAACAGCTCCTGGATTACCGTGGCCAACCTTTTGTGCGAAATGTTGCACAGACTGCCCTTGCAAGTGGACTTTCGCCGGTGGTGGTTGTCAGCGGGGCGAACGCGCAGGCCGTGGAAGCCGCTGTTCAGGATCTACCAATAACCATCGCCCGCAACGCAGAGTGGGAAAAGGGCCAAAGTTCATCCATCCAATCAGGGTTGCGCATTCTTCCCGCCCAGACTGGTGGGACGATTTTTCTATTAGCTGACCAGCCACAGGCCACAACAACAGTCATACGTGCCCTCATTGAACAACACAGGCTGAGTTTGTCTCCCATTGTTGCACCGCAGGTCGCTGGTCGACGCACCAACCCGGTGCTGTTCGACTGCGTGACATTCCCCGATTTGATGGCGCAGACCGGCGATGTGGGCGGACGGGCAATCTTCGGTAAATATCCGATCACATATCTACCCTGGCATGAGGAGAATTTGCTCCTGGATGTCGACACACCAGAAGACTTGGAGAGATTAAGAAATCGAGAATAGTGACCAAAGGTATCACTGCCATTGTACTCGCTGCTGGAGAATCCCGGCGCATGGGCCGGCCCAAACTGATCCTGCCGTGGGGGAAGACAACCGTCCTTGGGCAGGTGGTGGAAACGTTCGCCTTGGCCGGGATTAAAGGTATCCTAGTGATAACAGGCGGAACTCGCGAACCTGTGGAGGCGGAAGTGGCACGGCTTACAGAAAAATATCCCGTCTGGGCTGTCTATAATCCGGAGTTTGCGCGAGGGGGGATGCTGAGCTCAATCCAGGCCGGATTGGCAGCACTCGAACCGGAGGCATGCGCCGCTCTGATCGGTCTCGGCGACCAGCCCCAGGTCCGCGAAGAAACTGTCCGTCACATTTCCGATGTCTTTGTCCATACGGGATCACCTCTGGTAATTCCCAGCTTCCAGGGAAAACGCGGCCATCCCTGGTTGGTGGCACGTTCATTATGGCCAGAAATTCTGGCACTCTCCATATCCACCACACCACGCCAATTCCTCAATGCACACGCCAACCAGATCGAGTATGTGGTCGCAGAGGAGAGCACGTTGAAGGATCTGGATACATTAGAGGAATATGACCTACAGAAACCATAGACCCTTGCTATTTCAATCATCCTGTGCTATTTTTATTTCAAGGAACCTGCCGATGTCTGCTGGTAAGAAAGCCACCTTCCTGATGGAAGACAAACTAGAGGTGCTTGGAGCATGATGCTGCGCTCGTTCATCGCCATAGAGATCCCCGCTGGGATCCAGAGCGCGATTGCCCAAAGTACTGCTTCCTTGAAGAATGCCCTGCCAAAAACGCTGATACGCTGGGTGGCTTCGCAAAATATCCATCTGACCCTTAAATTCCTGGGAGACGTATCGCCCGCTAATCTCGAACGACTGGCCGAGACGCTAAAAATTGAAGCCGCCTCACATGAGATATTCTCCATGTCCGTGGGCGGGATTGGAGCATTCCCAACCCCGCGGAGGGCGCGTGTGATCTGGATTGGCCTCGAGACCCCACCGGCTCTGGAGGCGCTCCAGCGCGGGGTGGAAACAGCCGCGGCGCAACTCGGCTACACTTCGGAGGAACGCTCGTTTTCTCCGCAC
>JBEKVG010000384.1:0-3020 GCA_049514195.1 Anaerolineales bacterium
CCGTTGTTTCCCAAGCTGCGCCAACTCAAGCTCTCCGGCATGCTGCAGACCCTGGATGTGCGGGCTTCCCAGGCAGTGGACGGGCAGCTGGCCCCGCTGGAGTTCCTGGCCCTGCTGCTCGATGATGAGCTGGAACGCCGCAATCAGCAGCGCCAGATCCTTAGACTGGCCCAATCCGGTTGTGACAGCAGCAAAACACTGGCGCATTTTGATTTCTCGGCCGCACCCGGCATCAACCGCATTCTGATCCAGGACTTGGCTGCCTGTGTCTTCATCCAGCGCCACGAGAACCTGCTGATCTGCGGACCCACCGGGGTCGGAAAAAGTCATCTGGCAAATGCCCTGGCCATCGAAGCACTCCAACGCGATTACCGGGTCGCCTCCCGCTCCACGCATCGCCTGCTGCAGGACCTGCAGATTGCCCGGGCGAATGGTTCCTATGCCCGCATATTCGCCAGGATCCTATCCTGCGATTTGCTCATCCTGGACGACTTTGGACTGCAACCTATTTCTCCCCAGGCGGCTCAAGACCTGTATGAGATCATCAGCGAGCGCTATGAACAAGGCTCCATGATCATCACCAGCAATCGGACCTTCGAAGAGTGGGGCGAGATCTTCACCAATGATCTCCTGGCTAGCGCCGCCCTCGATCGTCTCACCCACCATGCCCATACCCTCATCATCCGCGGCGACAGCTTCCGTCAACGCAGCCGCAGAAAGGAGAGCCCCTTGCCGGAAATCTCACCCAAACCATGAGCTCCCCCGCTGAAGTGCTTCACAAGAATGACTGCACCTGTTTGTCTCTACTTGCAGTGTCGCCAAAAAATACCCGGCAGGTTGTGGAAAAGTGGACAGAAGAGCACTGCCCACTTTCCCACAGCCCCTACTGCTACTGCGTCCTCTCATATCCAAGCCCCGCGGCAATCGCTTCCACCAACCCGGCCGCAGAAAGGAATTTGCCTCGAATATTTCAACTTCTGATGCCCCATTAAATCCAGAATCCTGACCCCCTCCACACTCCTTTTGGTGGTACACATCAAGGCGGCTATGACTGGTACAAATGGGGCGGCTATTGACAAGTTGCCTGCAAATTCGTTGCTTTTTATCCAAATACGCTGTAAAATTAGCCAAAATCCAGTCAATTCATCAAACTCTCAGGAGGCATAAATGACACAACAACCGATTAATACCGATATTACCAGCGATGATAAAATTTGGGCCGCACTTGGCTATCCGATATTTATCATTGCCTTGATAATGCTTTTTATGGAAGGCAAGAAAGACCGGCCATTCATAAAATTCCACGCCGTCCAGGCTCTTGCCTTGAACGTAGTTCTGTGGGTAATAATTATCATCCTCTCGGTTACCGTCATCCTGGCACTCTGCGACCCCATCTTATGGTTGCTTATGATCTGGCCCGCAATCCTTGCCTATCAAGGGAAGTATTTTGAGGTCCCGGTCCTCACCAAATTCCTGCGCGGCCAGCACTGGATTTCATAAAGATTTAATTTAGATAATGAGAAGCCTGCCTTGCGGTGGGCTTCTTTGGTTTAAAAATTCTAGCCAGAGTTGATGGGATATTCACTTGACTCCTGCTCAGCTTACTCTTACAATGCAATTCACAATATAAATGGCAACAGAGAAGAGACTCATGTTTAATAAAACTGAGCGCCGAAGGTGCAAATCCAGGACTGGCAAGTCCGGATGAAACTCTCAGGCAAAAAGGACCCTGTTGCACATATCTCTGGAAAGTCCCGCGGGATATACCATTCCGCAAGGGACACCGACGGGGCAATCCTTCAGCTCTGGCCTGTCCATATCGATGAGTATCCGGGCCTCCGCTCAGGAGAATCTCTCAGGTCCATTACAGAGGGCGCACGTACTATCTGCATGCGCCCTCTTCGTTTTGCCAAACCAACTATTTATGGAGATGAAAGATGAATATTCCTGCCAATCTGAAATATACCAAAACTGACGAATGGTTCGATCCAACCACCGGCAAGGCGGGGCTGACCGACTATGCCCAGAGCCAGTTATCGGACATTGTCTTTGTGGAAATTATCGTGGTGGTTGGCGATGATCTCCAGGCCGGCAAACCGATCGCCTCGGTCGAGTCCGTCAAGGCCGCTGCTGAGACGTATGCCCCCGTGGCGGCTAAAGTGGTGGCCATTAACGAGGAACTGGCAAACAATCCTGAGGTGCTTAATAGCGACCCGTACGGCCAGGGTTGGATGATCAAGGTCGAGAGCACGGAGGCTGTCGGTCTGATGGATTCTGCCACGTACACTAAATTTTGCGAAGAAAGAGCACATTAGTCCAATCGTCAAAAATAGTCAGGAGTCTAATAGTCGTATGGCCTTAGCGATAAGCCGATAAGACTAGTAGACTATCTATGTATCAGACTGGAGACTCATATGACCTATATTCCTCACAGTCACAAGGAACGGGACGCCATGCTGGACATTATCGGAGTGAAAAGCCTCGAAGATTTATTCAAGGATGTCCCAGAGAAGCATAGATTTCCGTCCCTGCACCTTTCCCCAGCGTTGACCGAAATGGAGGCCGCCAGCGAACTTGGCGAACTCTCTCTCGGCAATGAAAACGTCCGCACCGACCTGGTCTGTTTTCTCGGCGCGGGGGCCTACAACCACTATATCCCGGCTGCCGTGGATCACATCCTGCAGCGCGGCGAATTCTACACTGCCTATACTCCCTACCAACCGGAAATTTCACAGGGTACGCTGCAAGCCATCTTCGAATACCAGTCGCTCATCGCCACATTGACCGGCATGGAGGTCTCGAATGCCTCGCACTATGACGGTGCCACCGCCGTGGCTGAAGCCGTCAATATGGCCTACGCCCAGTTTCGCGGCAAACGCACGAAGATCGTGCTCTCGCCGGCTGTGCATCCACAGTACCGGGCTGTATTGCTCACCTACACGCAGGATATGAGCCTAACTATCGAAGGCGACAATCCGTCCGCCAACCTGATCCCTGATCCCCACTCCCTGAAACCCTTA
>JBEKVG010000385.1:0-3016 GCA_049514195.1 Anaerolineales bacterium
CTTAGTGGTGAGAAGGTCTTTGAAATTCATGTCACCGGGTTGGACATTGCCATCCCCGCTCACGATGACGCGGCAGATATTTGTTTTGGGCTGGGCGGCCTTGATGCGTTCGTAAAGGCTCCCGGTACAGAAGACTGTCTCCAGTCCTGCGTCATTAGCCTGGTGGATAATCTCAGGCGGAGTGTAGAGCGGGTTGGTGGCGACGACAACCGCCCCGGCCTTCAGGATGGCAAAGTAGGCCAGTACGAACTCCGGACAGTTGGGCATGCAAATACCTACACGCTCCCCCTTGCGGATGCCGGTGGTCCGTAGTGCAGAGGCAATTTGATCAGTGCGCTCGGCTACTTCCTGGTATGTGATGGTATCTTCTTTAAAGAGGATGCAGGGCCGGTCTGGGCAGCGTCGGGCGGCCTCGTCGAGGAAGTAAAAGACAGGCACGGGGGGATAATCCAGGTGCTGCGGCACACCCGGATCGTAGCGTTTCAGCCAGGGTCGGGAGGGCATGCGGAGAGTATAGCGGAGAGAGACGGCGGAGTCAAATCAGTCCTAGCGATTGAATCTAAGCTGGTACTAAATAAACAGTGGCTTGCACGTTGGCAAGGCAGTCATTCTCCTGTCGTTTGATCCACCCCAGCGCTCCCAACCCGGCCGCCCTCCCGCTGGCAAAGCAGGCGGTCAGCAGGTAACCACCAGTGGGAGCTTCCCAATCCAGCATTTCCCCGGCACAGAAAACGCCTGGCAGGGATCGAATCATCAGGTGCTCATCCAGCGCTTCGAACCTCACGCCGCCAGCGCTGCTGATGGCTTCCTCAAGCGGGCGTGGGGCCAGCAGGGGGATCGGCAGATCCTTGATCGCCCTCGCCAGCTTTTCGGGGTTGGCGAAATCCGCCTTCGGTACGAACTCCCATAACAGGCCGGCCTTGACGCCCTTAAGACCCACTGATTTTTCGAGATGGCTTGCCATGGAGCGCGAGCCGCGTGGTCTCGATAGCCCCTCCAGGAGTCGTTCATACGTCCAGCCCGGGGTCAGGTCCATGTGGACCACGGCGCGTCCATTGGCCTCGATCTCATCCCGCAAGAGTGCTGAGCAGGCATAGATGAGACTGCCCTCCACACCGGTTTCCGTGAAAACGAATTCACCTTGCTGGTGAAATTCGTTCCCATGTGCGTCTGTAAAGAAGAGAATCATGGATTTCAAAGGGTGACCAGCGAAGCGTGACCGGAAGTGTTCCGTCCAGGCTACATCGAAACCGCAATTGGATGGTTTCAGTGGTGCAACTGCCACCCCACGCTCGACCAGTAGCGGTACCCATGCACCTGTCGAGCCAGTCTGCGGCCAGCTGCCTCCCCCCAGTGCCAGGATTACAACATCCGCCTGGATAGATTTTTCGCCGGTGGGTGTTTCGAAGCGTAGGGAATCATCGGTGTTCCAGTCGGTCCATTTGTAGTGAAAGTGGAAGATCACACCGGAGGCACGCAGGCGTGCAATCCAGGCGCGCAGCAGCGGGGTGGATTTCATCCCAACCGGAAAAATCCGTCCCGAGGTTCCGACGAAAGTTTCGATGCCCAATCCGGCTGCCCAGACCCGCAGCTCGTTCGGGCCAAAGTCACGCAGCCATGGTTCAACTTGTGTGCGGCGCTTCCCGTAATGATCCACAAATTGCTCGAACGGTTCGGAATGGGTCAGGTTCAGGCCGCCCTTCCCTGCTACCAGGAACTTGCGTCCGGCGGAAGGCATGGCATCATACAATTGTACCTGCGCCCCGTTGTTGACCAGCACTTCAGCAGCCATCAGCCCGGCCGGTCCGCCACCGATGACCGTCGCCGAATTACGTTCGCCAAAATTGGGAGATTTCATGAATAGGTAAGACCCAAATTAAAGAGTCTATGCGGATGCGAAATGGTCAGTTTGTTATCAACCCAAAAAAATTTCTTTTGGAAGGTGGTTTTCCTTTGCTGACAGCCTGTCCGACTTCTTCACAGAATTTTTGTGCGGCTAATTCTGGACCCATCTGCAGTCTTCCACGTACATACTCTTTGGAATCATTAATGAATCCATTTATTTCCAACTCCATGTCTTTCGTTCGTCTGGAGACGAACGCTTTGACTTGAATTACTTTGAGCTTGGCTCCGGACACCACGGTACCGGATCGATCTCCGCTGCGTGCCCAGATAAGCCAAGCAGCCGTAAGGATTATCGCGAGATCAGCCCTTGTGTCGGGATTGCCCTCCAAAATAGAGGCCAGTTTTCTGGTATTGCGCTTTTCGGAGATGGTTTCACAGCACATAATCGTCCCGGTATCCACATCTCCCACCTGGTGCATTTGGAAATATTCCCGGATCGCTTGGGATAGCCTGGGATTTAATTGACTTGCAGTGCATTCTCTGGTGGTGTGGATAAAGTTGCTCATATTTTCCCTTTCCAATCATAGTACTAAACAGTTACCTATCACTCAATTTGATAATATTCGTGGTATTCGTTCATTCGTGCCATTCGTGATAAGTAATGTAAGATAGAGAATCACTCGTTCCATCACCCAGCAGGATCCACCGGTTCATAAGCTGAGCGAAAGGCACGCTTTACCTTTCTGCTTTAAAGAGAAGGTTGTTTTCCGGGACCCTAGCGACACTTCATAATCGCCCAGGAATCCTGTCAGAGTGAATTGGCCATTGCCGTTCGTCGTCATCTTCGTCGGTTCCAGCCACCAATCTCCTTTCACCAGCTTCAGCAATTCATTATAAGCTGGTTTACAACTGTGGTCCCTGCGCAGCAAGCCGGCCGGTGCATTCAACCAGCCTCCATCAGACAAGTCCCACCAGATGATCGATTGCACAGCCGGATGGGACAGTAGGGTCTTGTAGTGTAGAACCACCTCCCGGGCCTGACTTTCCTCTCCTTCTGGTGTGCTTGGCCAGTCACTGACCTGGTAATCGTTCAGGTCAACGATTTCAGGGGGCATGAGATGGCCTGAGACAATGGTGTTCTCAGTGAAATGGATCGGCAGGTCGAAACGCT
>JBEKVG010000386.1:0-2999 GCA_049514195.1 Anaerolineales bacterium
TCGCCTGAAGCGCCAAAGATGACGATTGTTGTGGCAAGCTGTGAATCTGTCATACCGGCTCCGTCAGTCCTATGATCGCTATATCCATGGTTTATTCTCCTTCATTTTCTAAACCGTTGTGTACATCGTGCCATGTGGACCTACCGTGTCTCGGTGAGCGCATTGGCATGGTTGGTCGGGGGAAGATTTTCTGTCAGTATGTGCGGCTTGTAGGATGACACGATTTCCCTTACTTAGAGCAACAATGGAATTTTCTTGTAGATTCTACTACATCCATGTTCCAGCAACTATGCGAGCCGAGTGGGTGGCCAAAATTCCTCAATAAGAGCGTACCTATCCTCTCAGAGATACCTCCTTACTCGACTGCAATACTCTGCGTATTCCTCGCCATAATGCTTCTTCAAATAATTTTCTTCACGTAACACTTGGCGGTGGAATAGCCATATGGCTGCAACCAGATAGACTAAGAGGATCCAATTGGGAAATATCAGGAATTGGCCCAACAGGATAAACGCAAATGCCACATAAATGGGATTACGGCTGGAAGCAAATGCGCCGGTCGTTACAAGTTTGTTGGGATGGTCTGTATCAATGCCAACTCGAAAACTCTGCCCAAAAGAAACCAGACTCCACCATACCAACACCAGCCCCGCCAGACAAACCAAAATCCCGACCCAGGCGATCGCACCGGAATGGAAGAATTCTTGCCCGCTTAGGGTTGGAAGGTGGAAGGCAGCGGCAAATACAAGGTAAAAGTAGAAAAGTGCGAACGGTGGAATCAAGAAATCCGTTTTGTCGATTTTGCCGAAGTTCATTGCTTCGATCCCCTTTCTTTTCATCAGCAAAACCCGCGTTAATACCATTCCAAGCAATACTACAATGGTCAATGCTCCGAGATATCTTGGCATAAACATCCTCCGCTCAGAATCTGGCTATCGGGTGCAGCCGCTTGCCTGATTGCCCCCCTTATACCTAGATAGACCCCTAGCCTCCCATGGAAGCTGTCTAAATTTGCCAACAGGCGGCCGTTCACCGTTTCAAGCCTGATTCCTTGCTCGTACAGGCCAGGGCTGAAGAGTAAAATCCGTCTGGTCTCCTTGCAACAGTCTGCCACCTTCTAGCCTTATTTCGCTGGCACACCCAACTGCATCCCTCCCTGCCGCTCCTCTTTGCCGCGCACGAGCGAAAAGCCTGCCGCAACCAGGCAAAGCACTGCTGAGACCAGGAACGCATTATGGATGCCAACGATGAACGCCTGCATCATATTCGAGCCTAGGGTTACGTTCGTGCCGACGAAGAGATTCATGACCTCAGAAGGCGGCAGGCTCCCAGCCGCAACCGCCAGAGCCACCGCAAAACTCGTCACCATCCCTGTCTGCCGCAAGGTGGCAAGCGTTGCCGAGGCTATACCGAGCCGCTGGCGCGGTGCGCCGTTCATTGCCGCGCTTGTGTTCGGTGACCAGAACAGTCCTCCGCCTAGGCCCATTAGCACCAGACCTACGGCGATTTCCCAATAGGGGGTAAGGGAGGACAGGCGTGTGATAAACCATGTTAGTGCTGTGGCTTGCAACAACACACCGGCCGTTGCAGGAATCCTTGCGCCGATGTGGTCAGCAAGCAGTCCACTCAACGGTCCCACTACCGCACTCACAAGTGGAAGGGGAATGAGCAGCAAGGCCGCGGTCAGGGGGCTGTAGCCGCGCACCGCTTGCAGGTAATATATGATTAAAAAGTCGACTGCGAACATTGCCAGTGACTGGAGCATTGCCGAAAGTACCGAGAAATTATAGACACGATTTTGAAAGAGCGAGAGATCGAGCACAGGGCTTGCTGCCCGCCGTTCCCAGATGAAGAAGAAAATGAACATCACCACGAACAGTGCGAACAGGGTCAGGATCGGAAGCGAAGTCCAGCTAAATTGAATGCCGAGGGTCAGTGCGAACAACAGCGCCACCAGGCCGAGGCTAAAGGTCATTGCACCAAGCAGATCGAAGCGTTCCCCTTGCTTGGGAATGGACATTTCGTGTAAAGCGCGATATCCCCACAAGGTACCAATGATACCGATTGGCACATTTATATAGAATATCCAGCGCCAACTGGCCGCGGAGAGAATCACACCACCAAGAAGCGGACCAGCAATCCCCCCAAGTGCCCAAGTGATACCGTTGATACCGAGTGCCCGCCCACGCTCGTTGGCCGGAAAGACCTCGGTGATAATTGCCGGACTGTTAACCATCATCAATGCGGCACCCGAGCCCTGAACAAGACGGAACAGGATCAATTGCAGGGCGCTCTGCGAGATGCCGCACAAAGCAGAGCCAACCGTGAAGACAACAAAACCAAGGTTATACATCCGCACGCGCCCGAACATATCCGCCACACGCCCGAAGGTGAGTAAAAAGACGGTGCTGATCAGGATATACGCCATAATGACCCAGGTCATCTCGATCAGGTCGGCATGTAGTTTTACCATCATATCTGGCAGCGCTAACGTCACAATAGTACTGTCAATCGCCGCCATCAGTGAGCCAATCGTCGTCACACTCAGGGTGATCCATTTGTATTCGATGCCCCGGCGTGCGCCTGGATGCGCCCCCTGAGCGATATTGTCTCGAGTGTCCATGTATGTAGCTATCCTCTCTCAATTAATTTTCAAGGCTTGATTTTACTTGTAAATGTCTTCTTTCGGCCAGCTATTTTTTATTATGCATATTGCGGCCCAGCGCCGCAGCAAGCAATACTTCATTCGTTGTATCGCATGGCTGGAAAGGAATCCCTGTAGGTGAAACTAATCACCTTGAGATTGACCATTTTTAACAAAATCTTTACTTCTCGTCCTTCTCGATACCAGCTTTTCACCCAATCACCCAAAATGAAATGGGTGTGTTTCATTTGAGTTGAAACCTGAGTAAGGTTGAAGGTTCAAGCAGCCAAAGGCATCTGCAGGTAGGCACTGGATTTGTTTGGAACAAGCAGTTCAACCGCAGTTGCAGGGATAA
>JBEKVG010000387.1:0-2998 GCA_049514195.1 Anaerolineales bacterium
AGGAACCAGAACTCGCGGTAGCCACCGAAGAAGAGTGTCGCCCCGATCGAACAGATGGCAATCATCTTGTCGTACTCGGCCATGAAAAGCAGGGCGAACTTCATGCCGGAGTATTCAGTGTGGTATCCGGCGGTCAGTTCCTGCTCGGCCTCGGGCATATCGAATGGAGCGCGGTTGACCTCGGCCAGGGTGGCAATCAGGAAGATGACCGTTCCGACCGGCTGTAAAAGCACAAACCAGGCGGACTTCTGTGCATTGACGATTTCCGTCATCTGGGCAGAGCCGGCCAGGAGGATAACCCCAACAAACGACAGGCCGAGTGCAATTTCATAACTGATCATCTGGGCCGTAGAGCGTAAGCCGCCCAGCATGGCGTACTTATTGTTGGAGGACCAGCCTGCAAGTACAATACCATAGACTGCAATCGAAGCCACCGACATGATGTACAAAACACCCACGTTGACGTTGGCAATGTAGAGGGTGATATCACGCCCAAACACATGCAGGGTGGGACCCCAAGGAACAACCGCCGTGATAACCAACGCCGGGACAACGGTTACCACCGGAGCCAGGAAGAAGAGTACCTTATCAGCCTTGGCTGGTATCAGTTCCTCCTTAAACATCAGCTTGATAGCGTCGGCGATGGGTTGCAAAATACCCCACGGACCAGCCCGGTTGGGGCCAACGCGCATCTGGATACGGGCGAGTGCCTTGCGTTCGTAGAGGGTCAGGTAGGCAAAGCCACCCAACAAAAGCAACACCAGCACAATCGACTTGATCAGCCATTCGAGTATCAAAGCAAAGCTCATTAATGCCTTCCTTTACCCTAACGGGTACCAGGCCCTAACGGGTACGAGTGCCCTGACGGGTACTAGTGCCCTAAAGGGTACGAGTGCCCTGACGGGTACAAGACGCTTTCTTCAGTTTTACTACGACCGGCAACTCGACCGGCAGTCCCATATTGCGCGGCACCAGCACAACACTGGCCGGGACGGTCTCATCCAACACAGCCTGGGCCTTCGCACCATTGATCTCCAGCAGGTCGCCAGGTTGGACGCCCAGGGATTTGGCTGCCTCGGGATGCAAGATGATGGAAGCCTCACCGATATGCTGCTGGAGTAGTTCTGAGGTGATGACCGTAATGCCGCGGTCGTAGAGGCGCGTCACCGGGACGGCCAGCCACTGGTTTTCATCCGGGCGCAACCTTACCCCCCTCTCCCCCTTCCCCCCGGTTGAGGAACCAGGGGCGAGGGCCAATGGCACGCCCAGTCCTTGTTTGTTCGCGTAGGTTGTGCCACCGTAATACAGGTCGCTGCGACCGACAATGGGCCACTGATCAGATACGTTGGCCAGTTGAAGGTAGGAAACACCTGAGAAAGCTCCGACCGAGGCGGCCAGCCTATCCATGACATGTGAGGCTATCCGGCCTTCGATATCAATCCCTAGTCCGGCAGCAATCTGAGATGTGATAGCAAAATCAGGTCGGGCCTGCCCATGCGGCGGGACGGCCGGATAGAAGCGCTGGACACGCCGTTCGCCGGATGTAAACGAACCATCCCGTTCAGTGTACGCCTGGGCGGGCAGGACTACATCCGCCAATTTGGCGGTCTCTGTCAGAAACAGTTCCTGGACAATGACAGTGCTAGCGCCCTTGAGGGCTTCCGCCAGTTCGGGATCGTCACCAGCCGGGTCTGCCGCCAAAACATAGACAGCCTTTCCTTTCAGGGTCTTTGCCAGGTCTGAGGCGGGTTGGAAACCCAATTCCCAGGCCCCCTGGTCATTGGCATGCGGCCAGACACCAATTAAGCCATTATTCGAATTGCCGGCGCGTCCTTTGACCAGTTCCGCACAGGCGGATGCCAGGGCAGACGAACCAGCCAGACCCAAACCGTCTGAACCGTACAGGACTAGCAGATTTTCCGCGGCAGTGATTGCTTCACCGATCTTGGGTTTGCCCGGGAGGCCATTGACTGTCTCGATTTCGTCCCCATACGAATATCGGACAACGTATTTTGCATACTTTTCCAGTCTCGTTTCACGGGCATTGACAACGATAAGCGTGGCGCCACGTTTGGCAGCCTGCTGGATGCGCAAATGCCAGACCGGCGCTTCGTTGTACAGGTCGGATGCAACTACCAGGATGGTGGTACCTGGACCCATGTCAGAGAGATTTGTCCCTCTGGTCACACCATACGCAGTCGTTAATTCACCGCCGCCCATGGAGGTATATAGAAGGGCTTGCCCACCCAGTCCATCCGCCAGTTGTTTCAAATTGAACAGGTCTTCGTTGCTTAAGCGACCACCCGCCAGGATGACCGTATCTTTTTTAGAATCTGCCAGCTTACTGATCGCAAGGTTGATCGCCTTCTCCCAGGAAGCCTCTTGGAGGGGCGGACGGCCGTCCGCCCCTACGGTTTTGATCAAAGGATTGGTAAGCCGCTTATCGCTTTCAACAAAATGATAAGCAAAGCGGCCCTTATCGCAGATCCAGATCTCATTGACCTGTTCATTCTGGCGCGGCATGACCCGCTTAATGGCCACGTTTCCATTCGACATGGCCTCACGGCGGGTGTTGAAGGTAATGTTGCAACCCACCGGGCAGTGTGCACACAGCGAGGCAGCAGCCTTCAATTCCCAGGGACGGGCACCAAAGCGGAAATCCGCACTGGTCAGTGCACCGACCGGGCAGATATCAGTGGTGTCCCCGGAAAAAACCGAGTCAAAGCCCGGCTCGGAACAGGTAATGATGTCTGTGGCACGACCGCGCTGGTAGAACCCCAACACCGGTTCTCCAGCGATTTCCTCCTGGAAGCGGATGCAGCGGGCACATTGAATGCAGCGTTCGCGGTCCAACCAGATCAGATCGCCTAGCGGAAAGTGCTTGGCAGCGTGGTTCTTTTCACTATAAATAAAGCGACTTTGCGGGGAAGCATGCGCCATGGTCAAGTTCTGGAGCGGGCATTCGCCACCCTTGTCGCAGACCGGGCAGTCCAGCGGG
>JBEKVG010000388.1:0-2992 GCA_049514195.1 Anaerolineales bacterium
CCACACACCCCCCAAAAACCCAGTTTATTGAAATGATACACTTTTTGATTGGAAAGGAGGTGATTTTCTTTGGCTAAATCAAAAGCACAGAAAGAGGCCATGCTGGCCGAATATGTGGAGTGGCTTGCAAAAAGCAAGGCCGTGGTACTGGTGGAGTATTCCGGTTTGAAAATGAAAGACCTGGATGTCATCCGCGCCAGGGCGCGTGAGAATGGCGGTGAGTTCCATATCGTCAAGAACACGCTCGCCAAACTTGCTTTGGAAAAGGCTGGCTATAGCGTTCCGTCTGACTTCGCAGAAAAAAGCACCGCGATCGGCTTTTCTTTCAGCGATCCGGCCGGTTTCATAAAAGGAATTACAGAAGTGACGAAGGGTATGGAAGCCGTCAAGGTGAAAGGCGGTTTCATGGAAGCAAATGCCCTCAACCCTGCGCAGGTCAAATCCCTGGCTTCCCTGCCACCGCTGGCTGTCTTGCGCGCCCAGCTATTGGGTGTCTTGCAGGCTCCCGCCAGCAAACTGGTGCGTACCCTGGCCGAACCAGGTCGTTCCCTGGCATACGTGCTCAAGGCATATTCCGACAAGGCTGTACCTACTGCAGCATAAGATGTAGTAACGGCTTACCCTAAAGGGTGCTTCGCGAAGTCGTTACTACTCCGACAATAAGACTATTCAAACGAAATCTGAAGGAGATTTACAATGGCTGATCTGGATAAAATCGTCGAACAGTTGAGCGGGCTCTCGGTTCTCGAGGCGGCTGAACTGGTCAAGAAACTGGAAGAGAAGTGGGGCGTTTCCGCCGCCGCTCCTGTTGCCATGGCTGTTGCGGGTGCTGCTCCGGCAGCCGCCGCCGAACCGGTCGAAGAGAAGACCGAATTTGACGTCCTCATCAAGGATGCCGGTCCCAAGAAGATCGAGGTCATCAAGGTAATCCGCCAACTGATAACCCTGAGCCTGACCGAGGCCAAGGCCCTGGCTGAGACCCCGGATGGTAAAGTTCTGTCCGCCGTTGGCAAGGACGCCGCCATGGACGCCAAGAAGAAACTGGAAGAAGCTGGCGCAGTCGTCGAGGTCAAGTAGATCAGACGATCGCCAATAAAAAAGGCGGCCTGGAAAAGGTCGCCTTTTTTCATTCACATTGGACAGCTCCCGTGCATGGGCGCGGGAGCTGCCGGACCAACTCAAAAGGAGAAGCAAGATGTCAAATGGTTAAAAAGGCCTTCCAGGACCTATGGGCGAAACGGATCGTAATTCGGATTTGTGCCAGCCCATATACAGGCAGCTTTGGCAAACTGGTTGCATTCCATGCCATGCGAGCAGCGGTGCGACAGGACCCGGGGTGGGTCAGGCAGGCAGTCCATTGGATAAAGTACCTCCGTTTCCAGTGCCACCTCGTGCATTATATGCTCGCAATAACAGATTTTGCTCGTTTCCCATTTTTGTTCAGCCATGCTATCTCTCCAAAAGCAAATACAGTCTAAAGCATTTGACTTGGGCTTTCCAGTGACAGGCATCATAAATTATTGTGACAATTTGCATTTATTGGATAGCCTAAGTCCATAAACCTTCCAGGATCACTGCCTCTTCACCAGGCGTAGGATTGTACCCGATCCATAATCTGCCAGATAAATTTCCCCGGCTTCATCCACACCGAATGTGGTTATTTTCGCGCCGGTAGCGAACAGGATTTTAGTCTGCTGGTCATTCCCACCTGTGCGGATCAACCCCCAGATATTGCCGGAACAGTAATCACCATAGAAATAGACGCCCTGCCATTCCGGTAATGCCGGGCCACGGTAGACATTTCCACCGGTCACTGCACAGCCGTATGCATGAGAGTATTCGGTAACCGGCCAGACAAAGGGCACATTTGCAGGCGGCTGACCTTTATAGGCATGCATGCCTTCGTAGTAGCTCCAACCAAAGTTCATGCCACCGGGCATCCCAGATGGGACGAAATCAATTTCTTCCCAGGTGTCCTGGCCTACATCCGCGATGTACATGTTGCCAGTGGCACGGTCGAAAGAAAAACGCCATGGGTTGCGCAATCCATAGGCCCATATTTCCGGCAACCCGCCGCCCTTCGCGAAGGGGTTATCAGGCGGGATGGCATATAGATCGCCGTGATCTACGTCAATACGCAGCATTTTGCCAAGCAGGGTTTGCAAGTTCTGGCCGTTCCCCAATGGATCCCCCTCCGATCCACCATCTCCAAGACCGATGTAAAGATAACCGTCCGGACCAAATGCCAATCCACCGCCGTTGTGATTGTTATAAGGTTGATTAACGTGCAACAGATCCACTTCACTAGCCGGGTCAGCTCGGTTCGGGTCATCTGGAGAGACATTAAAGCGGGCAATGACCGTATTCCCATTTCCGTCGGTGTAATTTACAAAGAAAACGCCACTCTGGGCATAATTGGGATGGAAAGCCAACCCAAGCAGCCCCTGCTCCGTGTACTGGCTGCCAACTTTTGTAGAAATGTCCAGAAATGGGGTGGGGAGCAACTGTCCATCCTTAAAAATGAGGATCCGGCCGCGTTTCTCAACGACAAACAGCCGCCCTGACCCATCGCCAGCATTCTGAATATCCACCGGCAGTTTCAGCCCGGAGATGACCGGAATCCATTCATATCCGGCTGGATCGGGGAAGCTGGGCAGAGCAGTAGGAGAAGGCGAAGGGATAGATGTTGCGGCAATTGTAGGGGTAGGGGCAGGAAGTGTTGGGGTTACAGACGGAATGGGAGGCGAGGATGTGGTTGCCGTGGTGATATTCTTTGCTAATGTTCCGCAGGCGGCCAGGAACAGACCCAGGCATAGCAAGAGTCCAACATGTGTAAACAGGGAAGCGACACCTGTCTTCAGCGAGCTATTGGTTATCATTCGGAACTCCATGTCCGCCAACTTGCGCTGCGCATCGGAGGCATCCCCAAAATGGGTGACTTCCGGAGGCGGGGTGACCGTTTCCCATTTCTCATCCGGGATGCCGGAATCAG
>JBEKVG010000389.1:0-2976 GCA_049514195.1 Anaerolineales bacterium
CTCGCTCCCCTCTCTCACGAAGCACCCCTTTGTGGCAAATCCGGACTTCCGACCATCTCGCTCCCCTCTCCAAATCCTACGGATTTGGAGAGGGGCCGGGGGTGAGGTTGGGTAGGGTTAATTGTTCATCTAATGCCTGGTGTATAATCATCACGGAAGGAGAGCAACCTGAATATGGAAACAACCACTCGAATCGAACGCGACAGCCTTGGTGAAGTCCAGGTGCCTGCAGAGGCGTTGTACGGTGTGCAGACGCAGCGTGCCGTGGAGAACTTCCCTATCTCCGGCTTGCGACCTTGGCGGGCCTTTATCTGGTCCATGGCGACAATCAAGCGCGCCGCTGCCGAAGTCAACCAGGACCTGGGTCTGCTGGATGCCGAACGAGCCGGGGCTATTATTACTGCCTCGCAGGAGGTAATCGATGGGAAATGGGATGCCCAATTTGTCGTGGATCCCTTCCAGGCCGGTGCGGGCACCAGTCACAATATGAATGTCAACGAGGTGATTGCCAACCGGGCCACCCAGATTCTGGGCGGAAGGCTGGGCGAGTACCGCGTCCATCCCAATGACCATGTTAACATGGCACAGTCCACCAATGACGTCATCCCGACCGCGCTGCGGCTGGGCTGCCTGTGGCGGTTGGATGAACTACTGTCGGCACTGAAAGATTTGCGTGCGGCCCTATATGCCAAAGCCGTCGAGTTCGATGATGTGGTCAAATCCGGCCGGACCCATTTGCAGGATGCCGTGCCGGTGCGCCTTGGACAGGAGTTCGGAGCGTACGCTAAGGCCGTTGAACGGGATGCTTCGCGTATCCAGCGCGCCGCCGAAGGCTTGCGGCGGTTGGGGATTGGCGGCACAGCCGTCGGATCCGGGTTGAACGCTCACCCGGAGTACCACGCCCGCATGGTTAAAAAGCTTTCAGAATTAACCGGACTCCAGTTGTACGAATCCGATAACCTGTTTGAATCGATGCAATCCATGGCTGATGCAGTCGATTTCTCGGCCTCCCTGCGCACTCTGGCTCTGACCCTGATCCGCATTGCCAACGATTTCCGCCTGCTGGCCTCCGGCCCCTCGACTGGGCTGGATGAGATCCATTTACCGGCCGTCCAGCCGGGCTCCAGCATCATGCCAGGCAAGGTCAACCCGGTCATGGCCGAAATGTTGGACATGAGCATGTTTCATGTAGTGGGTTGTGATACCACCGTCGGGCTGGCTGCCCAGGCCGGGCAATTGGAATTGAACGTAATGATGCCGATCATTGCTCACAATCTGTTCGAAGCCATGCAGGTGACGATCGGCGCGGTGAAGGCCTTCACCCTGCGCGCTGTGCAGGGCGTGAGCGCTAACCGGGAAAAAGCAGCCGGCTGGTTGGCAAAGAATGCCATTGTGGTGACGGCGCTCAACCCGCTCATCGGGTACAGCCAGGGCGCTGCGCTGGTCAAGGAGGCCCTTAAACGAGACCTGGCCATCCGGGAGGTTGCGGTAGAGAAAGCCAGATCCGGCGCGCTGAAACACCGAGACCAGGATCGTCCTGTGACCGTTGAGGAGATCGAATCTGCCCTGAGCGATCTGCGGAAGCTGACCGAAGGTGGGATCGCCGGCGGCGGGACAGGCGGCTGAAATTATCGGTTATATACCTTGAAACTTGAATCGATCACCCTTTACCATCTCTCTATGCCGCTTGTTGCACCATTCGAGACCTCCTTCGGGGTCACTTATGACCGCGAATGCATCCTGGTTTCTATCCAGTCGGAAGGCCTGACAGGCTGGGGCGAGTGTGCAGTAGACCGGAATCCTGGCTACTCTTATGAAACAACCGGCACCGCCTGGCATATCCTGAAAGATTTCGTTGTTCCCAGGCTGCTCGGCCAGTATGTAGGCGACGCAATTGACTTTCAGCAGCGTGTGCAGAACATCCGTGGTCACAACCTGGCCAAGGCTGGGGTGGAAATGGCGTTATGGGACCTGCTTGGCAAGCGCCAGGGCAAGAGCCTGCGTGAAATGCTGGGTGGCCAGAGGGCACGCGTGGAAGTGGGTGTCTCGGTTGGTCTGCAATATAGCCCAGAGGCGCTGGTCGAAAGAGTGGGGAAATACCTGGCGGATGGTTACGGCCGCATCAAGATCAAGATCAAGCCCGGGCGGGATGTGGGGGATGCTGAAGCCGTTCGCAACGCCTTCCCGCATATTCCTCTTCAAGTGGATGCCAACTCGGCTTACACGTTGGAGACTTGTCAGGTCTTGCGGCCATTGGACAGGTTGAAACTCATTCTCATCGAGCAACCCCTCGCTGAGGACGATCTTTGGAATCATTCCCAGCTCCAGAAACAATTCCACACACCGATTTGCCTGGATGAAAGCATCCTCAGCCTCCTGCATGCACGTTCTGCCCTCGAAATGGATGCTTGCAGGATTATCAATATCAAGGCCGGGCGGGTGGGTGGTTTGAGCCAGGCGGTTGCCATCCATGACCTGTGCCGGGCGCAGAGTGTCCCGGTCTGGTGTGGCGGCATGCTGGAGACCGGTATCGGGCGCGCCTCCAACCTGGCCTTGGCCTCCCTGCCCGGTTTCAACCTGCCAGGAGATATTTCCGCTTCTGATCGCTACTATGTCCGGGATATCACGCATGAGCGTTTCAAGCTTGACCCTGGTAGCACGATCGACGTTCCAACCGGTCACGGCCTGGGCGTGACTGTGGATGCCACCGCCCTCAAGAAGTTCAGCCTGGCTGAGATGCGATTGCGCGCAAAGTGAGAGGTGAACCATGAAAATCTATGATGTTTCGCTTCCGATCTCCCCAGATATGCCGGTCTGGCCGGGTGACCCGAAGGTGGTATTGAAACAGGTCTCTTCCATGGATGCTGGGGCGCACGACAATGTCTCGCGCTTGGCTTGTAGTGTCCACACTGGAACACATGTAGACGCGCCGCATCATTTCCTAAACGATCACCGAACGGTTGAGACACTTGCACT
>JBEKVG010000390.1:0-2934 GCA_049514195.1 Anaerolineales bacterium
CTCCGGCGTAGTGCGGCCCGCAACCGAGCGGTCAGCTCACCCACGCCGAAGGGCTTGGTAAGGTAGTCATCCGCGCCGGCATCCAGGGCGGCAATCTTGTCCTCCTCATGATCACGGACCGAAATTACGATGATCGGGATGTGGGCCCACTCACGTAGGCGCCGGGTTAGATCAATCCCATCCATATCGGGCAGACCCAGGTCCAGGAGGATCGCATCAGGATGACCGGAGACAGTGATGGCCAGGGCTTCTTCCCCCGTGGCCGCTTCCAGGACCGTGTAGGTTCCGCTCAGGGAAGCGTTCAAGAATTTCCGGATGGGACGTTCATCATCGACCACCAGGAGGCGAAGTTTATTTTTGTCCACAATGGCAACTCATCTGTTGACCATGAAACATTCGACGATAAAGAATGCCTGAACCCACACCAGCACGATCAGGAGCGTAAATTGCTGCCCAAAGCGCTGCAATGGCAGAAAAGCTGACCAGACTCCGAACGCTCTCCGGGGATCACCTTGCCAATGGAGCAGACGAGGGTGGAAGAACCAGAAAGTGGCGTCAAGGCTGTGTCAAGACAACGGTCAGGATTGTATTGAAAGTTGCATCAAGCAGATGACAAGAAAAGGATGAAAAATATCAAGAAAGTGTCAAGGCATTAAAAGTATCCGGGGCAGGAAAACCTGCCCCGGCTTTTTTATTATTCCGCATGGTGCGGCTAAAGCTGCTACTCAGTATATTCAGCTTGTAACTTTCAACCTGTATCCAACGCCTGGCTCCGTAACGATATACATGGGTCGTGACGGATCCGGCTCGATCTTCCGGCGCAGGTTGCTTATATTGACCTGCAGCATGTGGGTTTCGCTCTCGTAGGCAGTGCCCCAGACGGCGCGCAGGAGTTGGTCGTGGGTCAGGACTTTCCCGGCGTGCTTGACCAGCGTGCGCAGCAGATCGTACTCAGTCGGAGTCAGTGCGAGGGTTTGTTCCTTCACTCTGACTTCACGCAGGTTTAAATCCACAAGCATGTCCCCGGTCCTAAAGACTGGTTCGTTGTCGGTCTGGGCAGAGCGACGCAGGGCCACCCGCAGACGGGCCATCAATTCACCCACACCAAATGGTTTGGTCAGGTAGTCGTCGGCACCGGCATCCAGGGCGGCGATCTTGGCTTGTTCCTGCTCACGGACCGAGACGATGAGGATGGGGATCTGGGTCCATTCGCGCAGGCGGCGCGTGACCTCGACGCCGTCCATGTCGGGCAGCCCCAGGTCCAGGATGATAATATCGGGATGTTCGGTGGCGACAGCGCTGAGAGCCTCCTCACCGTTGGCGGCTTCCAGGATAACGAACTGGCTGCCCAGGGAGGCCTTCAAGAAACGACGGATCGAACGCTCGTCATCCACCACGAGTACACGCAAATTGGTTTCAGCCATGGCGCTCACTCCAAAGGGAGTGCTATGGTGATAATTGTACCCCCGCCTGGGCGATTTTCAGCGGCTATAAACCCGCCCTGCGCCTGGACGATCCCTTTGCTGATGGATAGACCCAGGCCGGTCCCGCTGACATTGCCGGGGTGCTGGACGCGGTAAAACTTGTCGAAAATGCGGTTCAGGTCTTCGGGCGGGATGCCGATGCCGCGGTCAGCAACATCGATCTCCATGAAAGCGCCGGCGGCATGGGCCTTGATCTCAATGGGCATGTCGGCTGGAGAATATTTGAGGGCATTGTCAATGACATTCACCAGCACCCGTTCGATCAGCACGAAATCCAATTGAATGAGGGGGAATTCGGGTGGAATTTCAATATTGATCGAGCGCTTCCCGAGACGGCTCCCCAATTCCTCCAGCGCCGAGCCGATCACATCCTGGATATCGCAGGCTTCTTTCTTAAATCGCATTGCCCCGGATTCCAGGCGGGTCATATCCAGCAGGTTGCCCACCAGGCGGTTGAGCCGGTCGGCTTCTTCGCTGGCAGTCTCGATCAGGCTGCGGCGGGCGGCCGGGTCCAGCATGATCTGATCATCCGCCAGGCTGCTCAATGCGCCGGTGATGGAGACCAGCGGCGTGCGTAGGTCGTGCGAGATGGAGTTCAGCAGGGCGGTTTGTAGTTTGTCAGTGACCTCCAGGAGTTCGGCCTGGCGGGCTTGTTCGGCCAGGCTGGCGCGCTCGATTGCGAGGCCGATCTGGTTGGCAAACGCGTCCAACGTACGCACCTGCTCACGGGTCAACTGCAAGGCTAGGTCGACCGGTTTGACGCCCAGCACGCCCACCACGCCGCGCGTGGTCTTGAGCGGCTGGTAACGCAGTGCGGCTTCCGGGAGAGTGTCAGTCCCACGCCCAGCCAACTGGCCATGTTCGAAGACCCAGACAGCCACGGCCTGGTCATTATCGGAGATGCTCAGGCCGGAGCTGAGAGCGTAAACTTTCAGGGTGTTCTTGACCGGCAGGAAGACCGCCACCTCCCAGTTGAAGGTCTGGCCAACATGGGAAATGGCGGCCTGGGCGACGGCTTCCAGGTCGGCGGCTACGGTCAGGTCGCGGCCGAGCTCGTACAGTTCGACGGTTTCAGTTTCGCGGCGCCGGACCGCCTCGGCCTGGCCGCGCACCACGGCAGTCAACTGGCTGATGACCAGGCTGACGGCCAGCAGCCCGACGAAGGTGAGCAGGTATTCACTATCGGTAACTGCCAAGGTCAGATGAGGGGGGACAAAGAAGTAATCAAAGGCAGCCACACCCAGGATGGAGGTGAGGATGGCAGGCCCGCGGCCCAGGTACAAAGCGGCCACGACGACAGACAAGAGATAAATGACGACCAGATTGGTAGGATGGATGTAGGGGGTGACCAGGGCAGACAAGCCGGTGGCGGCCGCCACAAGCAGCAGTCCCAGCAGGTAGCGTCCCAGCGGGCGATGCGGCCGCCAGCCTTCCACGATTTGACGGGTCT
>JBEKVG010000391.1:0-2928 GCA_049514195.1 Anaerolineales bacterium
CTCGTACACACCGGGTAAGGCTTCCCCCGGGATCTCCATTTTGGCATCAATGCCGGTTCCCACGCCGACAAACACCGCATCAAAGCCTTCCTTGAATAATTGATCAATTGTTTTGCTTTCGCCAATATAGGTGTTGCCAATAAACCTAGCACCGGCTTTTTCAAAATCACCCCAGCGGCAGAAGAAGACTTCTTTGGCCAGTTTAAAATTCGGGATACCATAAACTAGTAAACCACCCGGGGCAGGCTTGGTGTCGAAAAAGGTAACAGAATGCCCCTGTTGTAATAGCTGCTCGGCACAGCCCAAACCCGCTGGTCCGGCACCGACAATGGCGACTTTCCTGCCGGTCGGTTTTCCAACTGGGACAGCCACACCGGCCGTCTTGCGTTCATAGCAGGTCACAAAGGTTTCCAATGGACCGCACAGTACTGGTTCCTGGGTCTTGTTCAGTACGCAGGAACCCTGACAGAGTTGATCATGCGGGCAGACGCGTGAGCATATTTCAGGTAGGGAAGAAGTCTGGCGGTAAAGCTCGGCGGCTTCAACATAATGGCCTTGTTCGATTAGCCACATGGCAGATGGAATGTCGTTGTGGCAGGGACAGGCCAACATACACGGAGCTGGGTCGGGGCAGTGGATGCAACGCGATGCTTCCAGCAAAGCCCTGTCAGAATCAAGAGGAATGATCACATCCCCGAAGTCACAGACGCGTTCCGTGGGTGGGCGACATGAAAGGTCATGGTATGGCATATAGACGCGTGCCTTGCGGTCAATTTCCAAATATTCGCTTGGAATCTTTTGCATAGTATCTCCGGTCAATGCCAACGAACTCACACTAATTTGATATACATCATACTCACTCTCACGGTGTATACACAGGCTTATATGTCATCTTTGCTTGCGACGATTATCACGATGTACTTTGTGTAATAAGTTCATTAGAGGAGAGGATTGTATGCTTACTTTATCATCGAATGTGGAGTAAAATTTTTCGCTTGTTATGACAGGGTTTGGAATCCTTTCATACATATCTCACTTTGGTTCAGGTAACCATGAAATTTAAATGTTTTATGGAGGAAGTTGTAAATGAAGAAGCAACCTGATCGATCGAAGAATACCCGGGTAAGAACTTGGTTAATTCTTCTTGTTGTGGTTGTCGTGATTGCCGTGATCAGTGTTTTGGTCATACAGAAGCGTAATAGCAGCACAGTAACAACCCAATACCAGACGGTTCAAGCTGAGAAAGGTACCCTGACCGCCACGATTGGTGCGACAGGCACCGTCCGTGCCAACCAGACTGCCGTTCTGACATGGCAAAACACCGGTACCATTGACATTCTAAAGGCCAGGCCTGGGGATCAGATCAAAGCAGGGGATGTCCTGGGCAGCCTGCTCCAAGCACCTTTAACCCAGAGTACCCTGGAATCCAATCTTGTCACCGCTCAGAAGAACCTGGCCGAGCTGACTTCCTCTGAAGCGATCGCGAATGCCAAACTGGCAATCACTACGGCACAGAAAGATGTGACCGATGCTCAAACAACCCTACTCAACACGCAATATTGGCAAAACAAAGCCCTGCAACAAAATTACTATGCCAGTTATGTAATTGCCAAGGATAATCTGGATAAGGCGCAGACTGCTTATGATAGTGCACATGTTGGGGAATATATCAACAACGCCAATGAGGCAGAAGCTTACCAGAGGCTCTATAATGCCAAGCAAGCGTACGACACTGCCTTTTATTATTACAGTGTATATTCGCAGACACCGACCCAGCGACAACTCGATGAGGCTCAGGCGAATCTGGATCTGGCCAATGCCACCTTGACAAACGCTCGAAATTACCTGGCGGCGCTGACTGGTGGGAATGTGCCCGCAGACACCAACGGGACAGCGTTACTCCAGCTCGAACAAGCCAAGCTGGCCGTGCAGACCGCACAGGAGAACCTGGATGCGGCCAAGTTAACCGCCCCGTTCAATGGGACGGTCACCGAAGTCAGTGGAATGGTGGGCGATCAGGTATCCCCAGGAACGAAAGCGTTCCGCATTGATGATCTGTCGCAGATGAAGGTAGATGTGCAAGTTTCGGAAGTGGATATCAACAGTGTCCAGGTCGGCCAGCCCGTCACGCTCACTTTTGATGCAATTGCTGGCAAAGGATATACCGGAAAAGTTGTGGAAGTGGCGCAGACGGGCGATTCCGTCCAGGGTGCTGTGGATTTTAATGTTACGGTGGTACTGACGAACGCGGATGCAAGCGTCAAGCCGGGTATGACCGCCGCAGTGACCATCACGGTTAAACAGCTAAATAATGTGCTCCTGGTTCCGAGCCGGGCAGTGCGCCTGGTGAACAACCAGCGCATGGTGTACGTTCTGATCAACGGACAGGCCCAGGAGGTTAATGTTACCTTGGGCGCCTCCTCGGATACAATGAGTGAGGTGGTTTCCAGCAATTTGAAAGCTGGAGACTTGATCATCCTGAATCCGCCTTCAACATTGTTCACCAGACCTGGCGGTAATGGGACTGGTGGCGGTGGAGGACCTTTCGGCGGAGGCAACTAATGGCAGAACCTGTAATTATTGCCAGTAATCTGACCAAAGTGTATAAAATGGGTGCGCAGGATGTCTGCGCACTATGCGGCGTATCCCTGAGAATTGAGCGCGGCGAGGTTGTCGCCATTATGGGGCCATCCGGATCGGGCAAATCTACATTGATGAATATCCTGGGTTGCCTGGATTTACCCACTTCCGGCGAATATACCCTGGATGGTGAAGAAGTCTCTATGCTGAAGGATGATCAACTGGCCGACATCCGCAACCGCAAAGTGGGGTTCGTCTTCCAAAGTTTCAATCTTCTCAACCGGACAACGGCTCTCGGGAACGTTGATCTGCCGCTTCGCTATGCCGGAATAACAGCCGGCCGGAGGA
>JBEKVG010000392.1:0-2920 GCA_049514195.1 Anaerolineales bacterium
CATGCGGATCAAGCGGTCGACCAGCGAACCGCGCAGGAACTCGATCCAGCGCGGGTGGACGGGTTTCCCGGCGATGATCTTGGTGATGTTATGGTGGTGGGCATAGGCCAGCACAGCGTTGGCCACGGACTCGCCCGGCAATGTCCGCGTGCGCGCACCCAGTTCCTCCGCCAGGCGCAGGGACTTGGCCACCTGGTCATGCTGTTCCTGAGAGAGGCGGGCCTGGTCGGGCGTTTCCACGTAGACTGCGAACCACTCGGCCTGGAGTTCGTCGGCCAGGCGCCGTGCGGTGCGGATCAGGCGCTCGCCGAGGGCGCCCGGGCTGATGCAAACCAACAGGCGTTCGCTGACCGGCCAGGGTCCGGGAATGGCGCTCGTCCGCATGTAGAGGCGCATCTGGTCATCCACCCGTTCGGCGGCGCGCCGCATGGCCAGCTCGCGCAGGGCGGTCAGGTTGCCTTTGCGGAAGAATTGCTCGATGGCGCGCTGGGCCTGGTCCGGGACATACACTTTGCCCTCTTTCAGGCGCTGGATCAGCTCATCCGGCGGCAGGTCGATCAATTCAATGTCGGTGACCGTGTCAATGACGCTGTCCGGGATGGTCTCGCGCACCGTCATCCCGGTGATCTGGGCAACCACATCGTTCAGGCTTTCGATGTGCTGGATGTTCAGGGTTGTGTACACATCGATGCCGGCCTCCAGCAGCTCTTGCACATCGGCGTGACGCTTGGCATGGCGGGAGCCGGGTACGTTGGTGTGCGCCAGCTCGTCCACCAGGGCGAGGCGGGGTTTGCGCTTCAGGATGGCGTCAATGTCCATCTCGGTGACCTGGATATTGTGATAGGTTATCTGGCTGGGCGGGATGACTTCCAACCCGGCTACGAGCGCCTCGGTCTCGGCCCGTTTATGGGTCTCCACGTACCCCACCACTACATCCACTCCCTCGTCTTTGCGCTGGTGGGCAGCTTCCAGCATGGCATAGGTCTTCCCGACCCCGGCGGCATAGCCCAGGAAGACCTTCAAGTGGCCGCGCTTCTGCGCCTGCTCTTCGGCCTGGATCTGGGCGAGAAGTTTATCCGGATCGGGACGGGTGGGTTCGGGGGACATAGGCTTACTATACTACTGTTTTAAGGGGATGAGGGGAGAGGGGGGAAGAATGGACTTCCCCCGAAATAATGGACACAAAAAATGTCCTGATGGAGTAGACTACATACATCAGGAGAAAAGGAATGGACGAGCGGAAATATCGGAGCTATGCGAAGGAATTCAAGTTGGAAGCATTGGAACTGCTGAAACGAGGGGACCGAGGTGCGGGCGAGATCGAGAGACAGTTAGGGATCACGCCGGGCTTGTTGACGAAATGGCGAGCCAGGTACCAAGTGCTGCAAGCGGGGCAGGCAGCGCAGCTGGGGCCAAGCGACTTGGAAGGGGCCAAGGCGGAGATTCGTCGTTTGCAGCGTGAGCTGACAGCGGCGGAGGAGGAACGAGAGATCCTAAAAAAAGCGCTCAACATATTCTCACAAAAAAACGGATGAAGTATGTTTTCATGGCAGCGCATGAGCAGGAATTCTCGTTGAAGCGGATGAGCAAAGTGTTGGGAGTATCCCGGAGCGGTTATTATGCCTGGAAAAGGCGTTCACCGAGTTTGCGTGAACAGGCCGATGAAGCCTTGTTGGTGGATATCCGTGCCGCATACCAGAAGAGCCGCAAGACCTATGGCAGTCCAAGAATTCATGCCTATTTGCGGCGCAAAGGGCACTTTTGCGGGTGGAATCGGGTGGCGCGGCTGATGCGACAGCACCAGATTGTGGCCAGGAAGGCATATAGACACCATCCCAGGACCACTCAGCAACATCCGGGCGACAGGATTGCCCCCAATCTGCTCAATCGAGAGTTCTCGGCGGCCTTCCCGAACCAGAAGTGGGTGAGTGATATCACCTATATTGGCACTGCTGAAGGCTGGCTGTACCTGGCAGTTGTCTTGGATCTGTACTCAAGGCTGGTGGTGGGATGGGCGATGGGTGAGCAGATGGATGCCGGGCTGGTGGAAGGTGCATGGCAAATGGCACTGCTCAATCGTGAACCGGCTGCAGGATTACTGCACCACTCCGACCGAGGCAGCCAGTACACCAGTGAAGAGTATCGGGACCGACTGGCCGATCTGCATTGTCAGGTAAGCATGAGTCGAACAGGCAATTGTTATGATAATGCCGTTGTCGAGAGTTTCTTTGCCACACTCAAAGCTGAATGCGCAGATATTGTATTCAAGAGTAAGGCTGAAGCCTGTACCGCCATCTTTGAATTCATTGAAGGCTGGTACAATCGCCAGAGGCTGCACTCAACCTTGGACTATCTCAGTCCAGTCGAATTTGAACTCTCGTCAGGACATTAATCGTGTCCACTTTTTTGGGTAAGACCAGAAAACGTAATACGTAAAACGTAAGGGGAGAGGAAAAACAAGAAACAAGAGAGATAAGGGGATGGAGATAGGAGGAATGTATTCGTTCCTGAGAAACGAAAGAGGTACGAATACCATCCCCCACATCTGGGGGTTTCCATGGTATTTCTGCAAACAAGGGCCATATCTGGGCGGAAGAATGGATATTCGTTTTTCGGAACGACGGAGGAACGAATGCTCCGCCCCAATATCCAAAAAATCGGGGAGGGGAATTGAACCGCGGAACGAAAGAGGAACGATACCCTTCCCATGGCCCGGTCCCAAATGAAGGGAAAACAAAATATAAAAAAACAAAAAACAAAAAACAAAATACAAGAAACAAAAAAGGATAAAGAGGGATAAGGAGTTGAGATGGTTGGGCATGAGAAGGCGGCCTGATTTCCCCTGGCGGGGACAAGAAGTAGAAGCACGGAAAGACCATAAGCCTTCCCGTGCCTGGCAGTATTTTAGAACATTTGTGCG
>JBEKVG010000393.1:0-2909 GCA_049514195.1 Anaerolineales bacterium
CACATTCTGAGAGGGTCTTATGCGCTGCCAGGCGGGCATCCCGGATCAAAACGCCTAATTCTTTAGAACGAATGGCAACCTGGATTTGTATGCTCATGGGATTTCCTCACAAATTCATGGGACAGGATAAAAATATTATAGCAGAGAAACCGAATAACGATTGATACTGCAAGGACTAATCCTATTAAATATTCACCGCATTTTCACTATCCTTATGTTTGCCAAACCCAATCGCCTCCAACCATGGTTGCTACAGGCTTGATAGCATAGAGTTCGACTGGGTCACAGGTGAATGGGTCAGTCTCAACGACGATCAAATCAGCCAGGAAACCGGTAGACAGCCGCCCGAGGCGATCTTCCATTCCGGCAGCATACGCCGGTCCGGACGTAAATCCTTCGAACGCTGAACTTACCGTCAACCTTTGTTCAGGAAACCAGCCATCCGGCCCTGGAGAACCGTCCGCACGACATCTGGTAACAGCAGCGTGAAGACCATGAAAAGGGTTAGGGTTTTCGACCGGCGCGTCCGAGCCAAACGCCAACCGCGCCCCACAATCCAATTGGGTACGCCAGGCATAGGAAAACGCCGCCCGCTCACCGAGTAGCCGGTCTGCCATGAGCATGTCTGAAAGGGCATGAACCGGCTGCATTGACGCAATGATCCCCAACCCGGCCAGACGTCCGGCATCCTCCGGAAGAATAGTCTGAACATGCTCAATGCGGTGACGCAACGCGGGTAATCCTCGCTCGCGTTCAAAACCACGCAACCGGTCAAATCCATTCAGAACCTCGTGGACAGCCCGGTCACCGATGGCGTGGACTGCCAGGCTAAGGCCGCTATCCGCCGCCCGACGTCCGTATTCGAAAAGTTTTTCATCATTTAATCTCAGAATTCCACGATTCTCCGGCTCGTCAAGAAACGGATCGAACATCGCCCCAGTATGCGGGCCGAGAGCCCCATCCGCGAATAGTTTTACCGAACCAATTCGTAGAAAATCATCTCCAAAACCGCTGTACAGGCCAAGCTCTACGGCCTGGGAGAGTAACTCCAGAGGAATGGATTTTACTACACGCAAACATAACTTTCCTCGCGCTCGTAAGAGTTGCAAGGCCATAAAACAGGTACGCTTATCGAAATCATGGACACCGGTCAGACCGATCGACCATAATTTCGGAAAAAGTTGCTGAAAGGCTTTGGCAAGGGCTTCGGGTGTTGGTTCGGGGATGGCTTTCTCGACTAATTTGAGCGCCTCCTCGAACACAATACCAGTCGGATGTCCGCCCGCATCGCGCTGGATACTACCATTTACCGGATCCGGAGTGGACGCGGAAATCCCGCTCAGTTTGAGGGCGGCACTATTCAGCCAGGCTGCATGCAAGGATTTGCCGGTCAGATAGGCCGGGTTATATGGTGTAACCTTGTCCAGTTCTTCGGCGGTAGGCCAATTGCCACCCCAGGAATTCTGGTTCCAGCCATGGCCGCGCACCCATTCTCCGGGCGGCGTTTCCTGAGCACGCTCGGCCAATCTATGTAGGATGTCCTGCCTAGACTCCACCTCGCAATCCACAACTTGCAGACTTAATGCATATTCCTGAAGATGGATGTGGGCGTCCGTCAAGCCAGGTAAAATGATCCGCCCACCCATGTCTTCACGCTCGGCATGTTCAAACTCAGCTAGGAGTTCCTCGCCGCCTGTCGCAACTACCCGCCCGGCATCAATCGCAAGTACCGAAGCGACCGGACAGATCGATTCGAGCGTGTAAACACGGGCATTATAGATGAGCTTCATGTATTTTTCAGAGGGGCGAAAGGCAATCGCACTTACGCATCACTCTTTCAACAACCGCTCCATCAGGGCGTTCAATTCCTCATCAGAATAATAGTGGATAGTGACAGTTCCGCCCTTGCGTCCGGAACGCAAGGTAACTTTAGTACCCAAGCTCAAACGCAGCCGTTCCTCCAGTTCAGCCACTTCGGGAACGGTGGTAGGTTTCAGCTTTTGGGAAGGTTTTTCTCCGGAAAGTCTGCGGACCAATTCCTCGGTCTGGCGGACATTAAGCTCTTGTTTTAGCACAGTCCGCAATGCGGCTGTTTGTGCTTCCGGCGTGGTGAGAGCCAGCAGGGCACGGGCATGACCCTCCGAAATGCGGCCTTCGATAAGGGCATTCTTAATTGCATCAGGAAGTTTAAGCAGACGCAAGGTATTTGTCACAGTCACGCGGCTCTTGCCTACACGTACGGAAATATCTTCATGGGATAAATCAAAGTCTTCCGCAAGTTGACGATAAGCCTCTGCTTGCTCCAGTGGAGACAAATCCGAACGTTGGACATTTTCAATGATTGCCAGCTCCAGGCGCTGCTGATCGGTGGCCTGACGGACGATTACTGGCACCGAGGCCAATCCCGCCAGCCGGGCTGCCTCTAAACGCCGTTCTCCGGCAATCAAAACATAACGGCCGTCCAAGTCGCCTGGGGTGACGATTAACGGTTGGAGTACTCCATGCTCACGAATGGAGGCCGTCAAATCTTCCAGTTCATCGGGATGTATCGAACTGCGCGGTTGGCGCGGGTTGGGTAAAACCAGATCCACCGGGACCAACATAACGCCGTTCTCCGCAAAGTCATTTTCCCCACCGGGAATAAGCGCTCCCAGACCACGACCAAGTCCGGATTTCTGGGACATAGGCTCCTCCTTACACTATTCTACACTTTCAGGTATCACAGTGCCATCACTTTTCAATAGTTCACGCGCCAGCATCTCGTATGACCTGGCTCCGCTCGATCCAGGCGCATATATTGAAACAGGCAACCCATAAGATGGAGCCTCAGCCAGACGCACACTGCGCGGAATAATGGTCTTGAAGACTTTTTCAGGAAAATATTTGTGCACTTCGGCTACCACGTCCTG
>JBEKVG010000394.1:0-2898 GCA_049514195.1 Anaerolineales bacterium
ATGCAATCGTCAAGTTGATGGAGGAGATGCTGGATTTGCAGAAGCAGCGCCAGCAGGCGGAGGCGGGCAAGGAGGATGCGCGCTTTGACCTGCAGAAGCGCATCCAGGGACTGGATGAGGAGATTGACCGGCGGGTGTATCAGTTGTATGGGTTGACGGAGGAAGAGATCAAGGTGGTGGAGGGAGGGTAAGGCCTCCCTTCAAGAAATAGCATGTAGTGGGGATTGCTTCCATATCTGGGTAGAGGATGTGACAATCACCTGCAGATCCCTAAAAAACTGAGTATGTGAAGAAGGTGACTGTCACATTGACTACGAATCCGTTTAACTGGTAAGGGGTAATCCTATTTTTGGCGAGAGAGGAGGCCGGTACTTCCAAAGTTGAGATAAATCTCGACTTACGGTTTGATGCCATCCAGTGCAAGGTTGAGCTGCAGGACATTCACACGCGGCTCGCCCAGGAAGCCAAACTGGCGCCCCTGCGTGAATTGTTTTACCAATGCACGGACGGCTGTTTCGCTCATGCCGCGCAGCCTGGCCACGCGCGGAACCTGGTAGAGGGCTGCCGCGACGCTGATGTTCGGGTCCAGACCGGAGCCGGAAGACGTAACCAGGTCCACGGGGATGGGCTGGGTATTGGCCGGATCGGCCGCTTTCAACGCGGCGATGCGGGCCTTGACTTCGTCCAGCAGGGCGGGATTGGTCGGTCCGAGGTTGGAACCGGAGGAGGCTGCGGCGTTATATGGGTACGGTCCGGTAGCTGAAAGCCGTCCCCAGAAATACTTGGGATCGTCGAATTGTTGGCCGATCAATGTCGAGCCGGCGGTCTGGCCATTTCGGACAATCAGGCTGCCATTGGCCTGGTGCGGAAAAACAAGCTGGGCAAGGCCGGTAACAGCCAGCGGATAGAGTAGACCCGTCAGGACCGTGAAAATCAGCAATAAAATCAAAGCTGGTCGAATTTGTGAGCGCATTTCACCTTCTATCCTGAAAATTTCAATTTAAAGAGTCTTTACCACAAAGGGCACAAAGTGACACTAAGTCGGGACGGTGTTTTCATCCCTGATCGGCAGATGTTTTGGCTGGAATGCCCTTGACAGGGCTTTCGACTTCGACCTGGTACGTGCGTTCGAAGGCGCGCGCCGTCTGCAGGGCAAAGTTCTGGAACAGGCGGCCATCTTCCGGCGGTAGTTCTGAATAAAGCCCGCGCCAGATCTGTATTTCGCCGACCAAGCCCCAGGAATTAATGATTGGCAGGACGCGGTCGGGCCGGCCCTTGCCAGTGCCGTCATTTGGCTCGCTGATCACAACTTCGGGTAAATGCCTGTCGGGGTGGAAGATCACGTTGACCAGCATGGCTTGAAACTGTTGCTGAATTTGTTTGGCGACGACGTAAGCAACCGCTTCCGGCGTGTGTTGGCCGCAAATGGCTGCACTCATTTCGTACATAAAGACTGCTTCACGGGCTTTGGTCAGACTAGCCTGGATGCGTTCAACCACCACTATGGCCACGATCAGGAAGATTGCCAGGACCAGCCAGCCTTCCAGCTCGGCCACTGCGAAAGTATAGAAAGGCGGGATAAAAAGGAAGTCAAAAGCCAGGGCCGCCGTCAGTGCGGCAATGATGCCGGGCAGTTGGCCCCAACGGTTGGCGCTCCAGACGACCGGCACCAGGTACAACAAAGCAATCACAGCTTCACCGAGGATGGCACGTCCGATCAGGAACAATGGAATGGTGGTAACTGCCACCGCCAATACCGCCAACAGGCTGTTCCACAGATAGCGAAGGGTAAGGGAAGAACGGGTTTGTTTCATGGGAGACCTCCAATCATGGGTCAAACAAGATGGAATGCCACCAGGAGCAGGTCGATCAGCTTGATTCCGATGAACGGGGCGATCAGGCCGCCCAGGCCGTAGATGAGCAGATTGTCCCGCAGGAGCCGGGCGGCCCCGACGGCCCGGTATGGCACACCCTTGAGCGCCAGTGGGATCAGGGCAATGATGATCAGGGCGTTGAAGATGACCGCCGAGAGGATGGCGCTCTGCGGGGTGGCCAGGTGCATGATATTCAGCACACCCAGGACGGGATAGGTGGTGGCGAAAGCCGCCGGGATGATGGCGAAATACTTGGAGACATCGTTGGCGATGCTGAAGGTGGTCAGGGCACCGCGCGTCATCAAGAGTTGTTTGCCGATTTCCACGATCTCGATCAGCTTGGTGGGATTGCTGTCCAGGTCGACCATGTTGGCAGCCTCGCGGGCGGGCTGGGTGCCGGTATTCATCGCCACGGCCACATCTGCCTGGGCCAGGGCGGGAGCGTCGTTGGTACCGTCTCCGGTCATGGCGACCAGCCGGCCGCCGGCCTGGGAATTCCGGATCAGCTTGAGCTTGGCCTCAGGCGTGGCCTGGGCCAGGAAGTCGTCCACCCCGGCCTCGGCGGCGATGGCAGCGGCGGTCAGCGGATTGTCTCCGGTGATCATGATGGTCTTGATGCCCATCTTGCGTAGTTGGGCGAAGCGTTCCTTGATGCCACCCTTGACAATATCCTTCAGGTGGATCACGCCCAGGGCGTTATTATTGCGGACGACCACCAGGGGCGTTCCACCCAGACGGGCGATGCGCTCAACCGTTAATTTCAAATCCTCAGGGACCGGCCTGCCATTTTCCTGGAGCAGGGTGTACATTGATTCGGGTGCACCCTTCCGGATGGATGTACCGTCGAAGTCCACGCCCGACATGCGCGTCTGGGCACTGAAGGGGATGAAGTGCATCCCCAGCGGGGCGGCTTCACTCGGGCCCATGGTATGGCCGCGCAAGCCGTATTTTTCCTTGGCCAGGATGACAATCGAGCGGCCTTCGGGGGTCTCATCGGAGAAGGATGCCAGTTGGGCAGCCTCGG
>JBEKVG010000395.1:0-2884 GCA_049514195.1 Anaerolineales bacterium
CGTACGGCTTCCCGTTCGGTGGCCTCTTCCAGGATGAAGTACGCCATCAGTGCGGCAGTTGGATTAAGGTGCAGGATGCGGTTTGCATTGACAATCAGCGTGCCATGGCCATCCGGGTCCAATCGTAAGTGGATGCGGCTCTTTTCCTCTGGGCCTTCCCGGCGGAAGTGGTAAAGACCTGAGTGAGGATGGTTATTTATGGATTTGTTATCGAATAACCTCATAGTCATTCAGCATCTGAGAAGAAATCAGCAATCCTTAATCTAAAATCGGAAATCCTACCTTCCGCCACCTGCGCAGGCACACGCGCAACCGGCGCAGGCGCAGGCGCACGCACAGCCACCGCCTCCATGAAAGCCGCCGCCCCCAATGCTGGAGCTCTTGACAACCGGCACTGGGTTGGTATGTGTAGTGACACTGTTGGTGAAGGATTTCACATCGCCAAGTACCTTGCTGGAGAAGCCCTGGACACCACCCACCACCGAAGCGGCAAAAGCTGCGCCCGGCAGGCTGGAACGTCCACCGGAGCTTGGGGTGGAAGCGGAAGTGACCGAGCCGGTCGAGACCGGGCGGTATCCTGGGTCAAAGGAGCCCCACCACATCGGGAGGAAGATGGGACCGGTGAAGACACGCCGGGTGCGATCATCGTAATTCTTATCCAGCATGGTCCACTCAAGGGATTGGTCATATATCTGGCTTTTCACCTCGGGCGTGCCGGCCGCCTCGATCTGCTGCCAGGCTTGTTCCATGATGTTCTGGTAGTAGGCGATGGTTTCCTTGCGGCTGAAGCCTTTCATTTTGTCGGAGACGCTGTTGACCAGCTTGATGGTCATATCCTGGAGCCCCTTGCGTCGGCCAGCCAGGTCGGCCAGGGTAAAAGCCTGCAAGAAATCCTTCTCATAATCGTGCAAGTCGGTCGGTGGGGGATTGGTGACCTGGAGTTCAAGCGGGTCACGCGTCTTAACGCTAGCGGCGTTCTTCTTGACCACGCCAAAAAGGATCATGGTCATAACCTTGTCGAGTGGCTCTTCCATCAGGATGGCTGCTTCGACCGCTGTCAGGCCACGCTTAATACCGTGCCCTTCAATTTGGACCTTCGGCGGCAAGTAATCGAGTTTACGCTTCTTTGCATTGATTGCTCCCAGGATCGGTGCACCGACGAACATCAAAAGAAAGAATCCGATGCAGCAGAAAGGCTGCAAGTTGCTTCCCAGATTTGAGAAGAGTTTACCAAAATCGAAGGTCGCCGGCACGACGATGGCGCTGGCCGGAATATATTTCTTTGGGAAGGACGCTCCGAAGGTATATTGCGTGGAGCCGTTGGCGCTAGCGCATTGCCAGGTATAGGTAACACGGTTCTGGCTATCCAAGGCGGTTGCCGGCTGGTCGCCGCACGGCCAGCCACCCTGGGTGTTATGATAGCGAGGTTCCTGTGACGTTACACCCGGAGGCAGATGGAAGGCCACCGTCATGTCTGTGTTGCTGTGTGCGGTGGTCCAGTAGGCCGGGGCGAAATCTCCACTGACATCGGTATCCGGGTTGGTAGTATCCTTGTAAAGCACTCCGGTGATCTTGCCGACGGATACATGCACGGTGCCGCTGCCACCTGACGGGATGGTTTGGGAACCCATTACAACTGCAAATCCCGACCCGCTGCCCTGATAATCGGAAGTGGAGACATCCACACTCTGCCCGCCTACATCCGCGCTGACCGTGCTCAAGTCATAATTGCCGTTTGGCATGCCCATATCGACAAAATCTATGGGATGCCCGCTGGCATCATTGGTAAACGTAAGCTGATAATCCAGTGCAAGGCTCCCATCCGCATTCCAGAATACTTGTACGATTTCCCGGTCCAGACTGAACGAATAATCTGACTGCGCCGCGGCGCTGGAAGTGAAAACGAACAGCATGGCAATGAGCAGGAAAGAAGCGATCAAGCGAGATTTCATGAAGGCCATCCTTTCAAAAACAAGAAGCAAAAAACAAAATCAGCACGAATTCTTTTGCTTTTTTATTTTGGCTTTTTCCCTACCATTTGGGTTCTTCGGTCAATTGATACACAGTATTGCAATACGGACAGGTGACCATCGGCGCACCATTGACCATCTTGATATTGTCAGCGGTCAACGTGCCACCGCAGGATTTGCATTTCATCTGCTCGATCTTGGTTTCACCGGGCAGGTCCAGGTTGAGGGTGACGTTTTGGGCAGTTTCCTGTTTCGTTTTACGGGCGGCGATAACAACCATGACAATTCCTCCCACCAACGCCAGGACGCCAACTACCACCCCTGTGCTACCAATCCCGGTTACCCCTTGTGCTCCACCGGAGGCGCCCAACAGGATAAAACCTCCGACACAGATGCCGGCTGCTGCCAATAGCAGGAGTATGACTGCCCCGATATACATCCAAGTTGTAGATTTCATTCTGACCTCCGTTATCATTTAATAATTAATATACGTTCCATTTGTGGATAGTGTAGCACTTTCTCCGGCATGTGACAAACAATTTTAATCTGTTTTTTGAAGTCCCTAAAGACCTGCGAGACCTTTCGGGTCTTCCAAATATTTTTCCATCCCTCATAATTTTATGTTATAAAGGCAGATATTGGGCCGGATTCCATTCTACTTCCTGGCTTGCGATATGAAGAAAGGAGCGGAAGGAAGAAATGCAGAAAAAAGTGGTCCTTGCGGCTGCGCTTGGGGAATGTGTCCACGTGGCAGGAATTTCCAATTTCCTGCGCCTGGCGGAGGCGGCCGGATGGGAGACAATCTTCCTGGGTCCGGCGGTGCCGATCGAGCGCGTGTTGGAGTCTGCGATTAAAGAAAAGGCAGACCTGGTTGGTGTCTCATACCGGCTGACACCTGAAACGGGCGAACGCTT
>JBEKVG010000396.1:0-2877 GCA_049514195.1 Anaerolineales bacterium
AAGTTAAAGACGCCTACGGAGATCGCCGGCGAACACAAATCGTCAGCCTGAAAGGCCGCAAAGCCAAGAAAGCCCCGCTGACGGCTGCGGAACTGGTCAAGGAGCAGGTGGTCTGGATTGGCATGACGGCGGACGGGACGGTTGCCCGCACACGCGACGACAAGCCACCGCGTCTCTCTGGTTTTGAAGCGCCTAAAATTCTGGTGAAGGCAAACGCAACAGATACACTCTATCTGGTCTGTGAGCGCGGGCTGGCTGCGGCAGTGGCCGTCCACACCCTGCCAGAAGCCGAAAAGCTGACGGATGGCAACCCGTTCAATAAACTGTCGCCGCTCCAGTCAGATGAGAGACCTGTTGCAGCCTTCTCCCTGCCAGCCCGCAAGTCTGACTTGCCAGAAGAAACTTACCTTTTGACGGTCACACGCGGCGGGATGGTCAAAAAGAGCCTGGTAAGCGAGTTGCCCGGTCCCTCGGCGCAGACGTTCAAACTCGCCAATGTTAATGACGGGGACAGCCTGGGTTGGGTCGTTCTAACGGATGGTCGGAAGGAGGTCCTGCTTGCCACAGCGCAAGGAATGACAATCCGGTTCAGCGAGGAGGAAATCCGCCCGATGGGGCAGGCTGCGGCGGGAGTCAACGGAATTAAACTGGGCGTTGGCGATACGGTCGTCGGTGTACAAATCCTGCCGGTGGATGGTGAGATTTTCTTGGTTACGATGGACGGAAAGGCCAAGCGAGTGGAGCAGAAAGATTTCCCAGCACAGGGACGTTATGGCAAGGGTGTGATCGGGTGGGACCTGCCGGCGCGCGGCTTGTTGGCCGGGCTGGCAGCGGGCAAGAAGAATGACATTATTACCCTTCACCTGGCCAAGGCCGCCCCCAAGATGTCCCGCCTGGATGCCGCGCCCCTGCGCAAACGTTCCGCTTTGCGTGGTGAGGCGGTAGTCGATGTAAAGGCTGGGGATGCCGTGCTAGGCGTCACCGAGGTTTGGGCTTTGGAAAGGTATATAGCGGTAGGGAAGAAGGAAGTAGCCAGTAGAAATAAAAATGGGACGAGTAAAACGGTCACAGCGAAGAGGGAAAAGCTAGGAACGAATAATAAAGGGACGAGTAAGCAGACTGCGCCAAAAAAGAAGTAATGAGTAGCGGCTACTCCGTTTTTTGGATGGATAGCAACAGGCCGATGCCAAAGAACAGGAACGTGGCATCCACCAGCAATTCGGCGATCATGTAGAACCAGACCCAGCCAGCCTGGCTGAAGGCGCCAGTTGGCAGAAAAGAGTTGAGCAGCCAGACCACAAGGTAAACGACCAGCGCTACCAGAAGAACAATTCCCATCCGGCGGATCTGCTGGCGTTCGATTTCGGAGGAAATCCTCTGATAACGATAAACTTGCAAGGAAAGCCCCAGCGCTAGGATGATTATCCAGATAAGGTTATTCGACAATCCCGCTAGGAAAGCCGGGTCGATCAAGGCGACAGCATACAGGATCGCCCAGATGCCCACACCGATCAGACACCAGCGCATCCATTTTGGGACGAATTGTCCGTTTGGGAAAACAAGAACTAGCAGACTGGTCAGGAATAGGCCAGCCGCCCGCAACAGGCTGTAAAGCCATTCCAGATTGGCGCGAGTTACGCCTTGAACCATCACACTTACAGCATTCAGACTGAAGGGGAGCAACACTAACACAAATGCTGTCAAGACGGAAGGTATATAGGTGGGATGGCGCAGGATAAGAAATGTACCCAGGGCGGTTAACCCTAATCCAACCAGCAAGGACAGGCCGGTCAGGTATGCTGCCAGGGCGTTGACTGAAAGTCCTGCTTTGTCCAATATCTTCTGGGTGTCCGATGAACGCACGAGCGTGTAGGTTTTTTCACTGCCATCTGATTTACGAACGGTGATTGTCAGGGGTTGGCCTATCTGGCCGTTCAACTGCTTGCTTATGTCTGCAGTTTTGCCGGCTGGCATGCCATTTATTTTGAGCAGGATATCAAAATTCTGCACTCCGGCCTTCTCAGCTTCCATCCCAGATTTTGGGTAAAGGACAACCTCACCGGCAGAATTGGTTTCCATGGAAATGCCAATATTACCGCGCACATGGCTATCAATTTCCGGAGAGACGCCGTAGAACAGGAAGAATAAAGTCACAGCCAGGAGTAGGCTAAAAAGGATGCTGGTTACCACAATCCAGGGCTGTTTTAGAATTGGCTTTGAAACGGGTTTTGGCTTTGAGCCTCGTGTTGACATAAAATCTCCTCGATGAAAATCATGGGACTTTCAGGGGTGGTGGAAAGGTAATCTTCGCTAACTGGTCAAGAAAAGAAAGTGTAATCCAGGATGATTTTCCCGCCCTTTAGAACGAGTGTTGTTTCCCCAGTGAGTGTATCGACCTTCCACGAAAATTGAGCCATATCGTCTATCATCTGGGCTTGAGATAAGGTAAAAGCGGTTCCGGGGGTCAAATTTTCAAAGAAGGTGGCGTAGCTGTTTTGTATGGCAGCGGTATTGGACAGGATCTTGTCTGCCCACACCTGGATGGCGGCCGGGTCATACAGTGTGCTTATTTGTGCAGCTTGGCGGCTATTAAGAGCGGCTAGGAATTGGGACAGGAAGTCGTCCTGTGGGAGGACGGGGGACGTTGCTTGTATAAGAATGGCAGCCGGAGTAGACCAGGCAAAGTTGGCAATCGTTGTCCATATAAGTGGGAGGTACTGGCGACAGGTATCCCAATTGAAGAAATTGACAGCCGGGAGTCCGAGGGCCTTAGCGGTATTCATGAAATCGTTGATCTCTTCGACGGTCGGACTCCAGCCGGATGCAGTGTAAGCCGCGCCGGTAGGGACGTAAGGTTTGGCATTCGGAAGGGCGTCG
>JBEKVG010000397.1:0-2868 GCA_049514195.1 Anaerolineales bacterium
AGGGCACGTGGGATTGCCCTGCAAGCACTTTACGAAATTGATCTGGTGGGCCACCCCCCGGCGCAGGTTTTACAGGAACGCCTGCTGGAAGAGCCGCAGACCGAAGAACTGGCCGAGTTCACCCGCCAGATCCTCTTTGGCGTGCTGCCACTGCTGGAGCGTCTGGATACCGTTATTGCCCGGTATGCACCCGAATGGCCACTTGACCAGATTGCGGCAGTTGACCGCAACATTCTGCGCATTGCAACCTGGGAATTTACCGGCCAGCAAGGCACACCGGTCAAAGTGGCGATTAATGAGGCAGTGGAACTGGCCAAGGCCTTTGGTTCCGATAGCGCTCCCCGTTTCGTCAATGGAGTATTGGGCAGCCTGGCTGACCATGAAAACGAAGTCAGGCAGTTCTTGCACAGCCGGCAACCAGATTAGCCGATACGTTTACCAAGCTCAAAGGAGGGGTATGCGTACGCACCATGTCATTCTTTCAACCCATAGATTACTTTCTCTGGTGAGCCTCATTTGTGTCCTGTTGCTCAATAGCTGTACGTTCTCTCTCCTAAATATTCCGGGAATTTCCTTGGTGACATCCACTCCCGTCCTCCCGACCGGCCCTACCCCCACGCCTAAGCCTTCTGCCGCCATCACCTTCAAGGTTGCTTTGCCCACACCACTCCTGGCAGGAGAGGTGTTATATCTGTCTGTCGTGGATGAAGTCACCGGCCTCGGCCTGAATCCGGTCAATTATGCCATGCAGGGCATGGACACACTCGACTACACCGTCACCATCCCGTTTGCGATTAAGCGTGTCGTTAAATATCGCTATATGCGTCAGGGAAAATTGCCCACTCTGGAAGATACCTCGGCTGATAAGGCAGTCCGCTACCGGATGTACTTTGTCAGCGGTTCCGGCGAGGTGGATGATGTGGTTTCGGCCTGGAGCGATAGCGTGTTCAATAGTCCTAATGGGCGGATCACCGGCCAGGTCGTAGATTCCAGCAAAAATTCCCCTATTCCGAATATCCTCATCGCGGCTGGCGGCCATCAGACACTGACCGACTCCAACGGCAAATTCAACCTCGAAGCTCTGCCGGTGGGAACGCACAACCTGGTCGCCTATGCGATGGATGGCACTTACCAGACCTTTCAGCAGGGTGCACGTGTTGAAGTTGGAAAATCCACGCAAGTGACTATCTCGCTGACTCCGGCAAGCATGGTGACTGTCGTTTTTACAGTATCGGTGCCGGGCAGTGTCTTTCAAAATCTGCCCATCCGCATGGCAGGCAATCTGTACCAATTGGGCGATACTTTTGGCGACCTGCAAGGTGGCCTGAGTACGCTGGCGGCGCGCATGCCGCTACTTTCCCCGCTGCCAGATGGCCGTTATACCATCAGCCTGTCCCTGCCGGTCGGGGCGGATGTCCGCTATAAATACACCCTGGGGGATGGTTTTTGGAATGCAGAGCATGGCAGTGATGGTTCTTTTGTCGTCCGGCAGTTGATTGTCCCGGCTTCACAAAGCCCGCTCCAGGAGCAGGATGCCGTCACGACCTGGCAGGCTGGGACCGCCTCGCCCATCCTGTTTGAGGTAAATGCCCCGGCGAATACCCCGGTCGGCGACATTGTTTCCATCCAATTTAACCCGTATGGCTGGACCGAGCCCATACCCATGTGGCCGCGCGGGAAGGACCAGTGGGTTTACCAGCTCTACAGCCCACTTAACATGTTGGGCGATTTCGAATACCGCTATTGTCGCAACGACCAGTGCGGGCTTGCCGATGATGTGAAGACCGCCCTTGGCCAGAGTGGGCGTCCGGTTTCCACCACATTGGCACCGCAGGACTTGCAGGATACCATCACCGGCTGGAACTGGTTCCAGCCCGGCGGACCAGCCGCGCAGGTGGGCTTACCAGTAACGCAGCGGCAGACCGGCTTCTGGGCGGGGGTGGAGTTCCTGCCGTCACCTGACCCGACCTGGCAGGTCTGGACACCCTTGGCCATCCAGGATGTAAAAAGCCGTTATGCCAACTGGCTGGTGCTCACGCCGACATGGAGCGTCAGCCGGACCAACCCATTTGTCTTTTCCCCTGTGCCCGGCGTGGATGCTTTATGGGTCGATAATCTCGATACTATCAACCATGCACGTGCTTCCAATTTGAATACAGCCCTTTTCCCGATGATGAACTTGCCTTCTGATGAGGCTACCTGGTGGCAATCGGCACCACGCGACGCGGCTTGGTGGGATACTTGGTTCGACCGGTATGCGGCCTTTGCGGCCTACCACGCTGACCTGGCAACAAAAGCCGGTGCACAGGCGCTCATTTTGGGCGGCGATTGGGTAACCCCAGCCCTGCCCGGGGGCCAGATAAATGGCAGCAGTTCTGGGGTCCCTGTGGATGCAGAAGTGCGCTGGGATACTATTCTTGCGGATGTACGCAAACGTTTTAATGGTCAAGTCCTCTGGGCAGTTTCCTATCCAGGTGGATTGCAATCTCTGCCGGCATTCGCCAGCAGTCTGGACGGTGTTTACTTGCTCTGGAACGCACCTTTGACCGGCAGCAGTGCGGATGACTTGAAGGCTTCGGCAGGTCAGTTGTTGGATAATGACATCCAGCCTTTCCAGGTTGTTCTGGGCAAGCCGGTTATCCTGGCGGCAGCTTATCCTGCGGTGAATGATGCGGCAAGTGAATCACTCCCGACCCAGGCACTCTTCCAACCAGGCACGGCTCAGGTCACAGTGAACCTGCAGGCGCAGGAGGATGTGTACCAGGCTTTGATGATGGCAGTCAACGAACGCGCCTGGCTGGGCGGTTTCGTCAGCCGGGGCTATTACCCGCCCGTCGCCCTGCAGGATGCTTCGGCCTCCGTGCATGG
>JBEKVG010000398.1:0-2851 GCA_049514195.1 Anaerolineales bacterium
TGAGCAGGATGGCCTCCGGACAGTATCTCTCCATGTCATGCAGGATGTCCATCATCGGGGGAAGGGTGCGCAGGAAGCGGAAGATGCCGGAGGGGCCACGCGTGTCGCCGACGTTGATGTCCACGCCATATTTCTTGGGAATCTCGATGTCGTATTTCCAGACATCCGTCTCACCGGTTAGGATGGTGGTCAGGACCACATCGGCGTCCCTGAGCGCTTCAACCCGGTCGAGGGTGGCGGTCACCCGGGCGGGATATTTTCCAGCCGTGATGATCTTCGCGACTTTTCTATAAGCAAAATCCAGGCGTTCGGCGTCGATATCCATCAGGGCAATATGGGCATCTTCTAGGAGTGGGAAGGTCAATACGTCTCGCACCAGCCCTTCGGTAAAACCCAGACTACCGGCGCCAATGAAGGCAATTTTGGTCATGAGTACTCCTTGAACCCTTCTCGAATTGTTAGTGCGGAAGGGCTCCTACTTGATTTTAACCTGGAATTGGAAAAGCCTAGCGTTTCAAGCCGCTCAAGGCAATACCTTCAATGAACTGTTTCTGGGCGAAGAAAAATACCATCACCAGCGGCAGGATGCTGATCAACGCGCCGGCCATCAGAACGGTGAAGCGCCCGCCCTGGGTCAACTGCGTTTGGAAAAAAGCCAGCCCGACAGTCAGGGTGGTGTTGGGAGCGGTCGGCATATACACCAAAGGGCGCAGCAGGTCGTTCCAGGAGCCCTGAAAAGTAAAGATGGCCAGGGCGGCCAGCGCCGGCTTCCCGAGCGGCAGGTAAATGCGCCAGAAGATCGCCCAAAGAGAAGCTCCATCCACACGGGCAGCATCCACCAACTCACGCGGGATGGTCAGGAAATATTGGCGCAGCAAAAATGTTCCAAACGCTCCGCCCCAGAAAGCCGGCAGCCACAGCGGCACGCTAGTCCCCACCAGGTGCAACCATTTAAAAATGATGAAGTTCGGGATCAGGGTGACCTGCTCAGGGATCATCATGGTGACGAGCAGGAGAGTGAAGAGTAAATTTCGCCCGCGGAATTTCACCACGGCAAAGCAGAAGGCAGCCATGGCGCAGGTCAGCAATTGACCTATGACGGTCAGGATGGATATGACCGTGCTGTTCAGGAACAGCTTTGGGAAATTCAAGTCGAAAGAGAACAATTTTCGAAAGTTGTCCAGCGTGACTGGATTGGGGATCAGCGTGTGGGTGAACTGGTCAGCGGGGAGCTTGAAGGAGGTTGCCACCATCCACAGGAAGGGCCCGAGCATCGTCACCGCTCCGGCAATCAGGAGGATATAAGTCACCAGATCGAGGATGATTTTCTGATTCGTTTTACTCATGGCATGCTCCTATTCGTACACCACGTAGCGCCTTTCGAGCCAGAAATAGAAGGCCATCAAGATGATGACCAACACGGCTAACTCGATAGCCTGAGCGCTTGCACCGCCATAGTTAAAAAAGTTCCAGGCATTCCGATAGATGGAAAAGACAACCACCGGCACGGAACTGTCGCCCTGGCCCTGCCTGGTCATCATATAGATATAGTCGTAAGCCTGGAAGGCGTTGATGGTGGACATGAGCGTCTGGAAGAAGATACTGGGTGTGATAAGCGGCAGGGTAATATAGAAGAACTGATAGAAGTTATTAGCTCCATCCATGGTCGCTGCCTCGTAGAATTCGCGAGGAACAGCGGTCAAACCTGCCAGGAAGATGATCATGCCTTCCCCAATGGCACCCCAAATGTTGACAACCACCACCGACATCAAGGCATTTTTCGTACACAACCAGCAGATCGATTGAAGGCCCATATGGTTCAGGAAGTAGTTCAGAATACCGGTGTCCTTGCCGTAAATCATGTTCCAGACCAGGGCAGTAGCGACCGCAGAGGTGACTGCAGGGAGAAAATAAATGGTACGGAAGACAGAAATGCCGCGGATTTTGCGGTTCATTAGGACAGCAACAAACAGCGAAACGATGACTACACCTGGAACGTACAAGGCGCTGAACTTGAATGTATTCGTCAGCGCCTTTAAGTAAGCGGGATTATTGAAAAGTTCGAAGTAATTGCTCAAACTGGCCCAGGTAGGCGGCGTCAACAGGTCCCAGTGCGTGAAGCTCAGACCGAGCGTGGCCAAGATGGAGCCAAGTGCGCCAAAGACCAACCCTATCAGGGTAGGGATCAGCATGGCCCACAACCAGAGCTTTTCACGCCCGAGTGGCTTCAAGCCATATTCCATACCTGCCTCCATCCCCCTTCCCCTTGAGATCAAGAGGAAGGGGATAAGACGAGTTAAACAGGCTACTTGTTTTTAGCCAGAACCGCATCAGCCTTGATCACGATCTGATCGAGGGTTGGGTTCAATTCCACTTCACCGTTCCACATAGGAGTCAGGCTGTCTCCGACAGTGGAAGACCATTCATCGTAACCCTTGAAGACTGGTTTCATGTGGGCGAAGGCCAGCGAGTCGATGAAGATCTGATGATTGATCGGGGTGCTTTGTTTCAGGAATGCATCACTCTCGGCTACGGACTTCAAAACTGGGCAGGCGAATCCCATTTGTGCCAGGCGGGTTTGGCCGGCAGTGCTCTCAACAAATTTGATGAAAGCAAAGGCTGCCTGCGGGTTCTTGCTGTTCTTGGCGACCACAAACCCGGCACTGTTCACACTGGTGGCCTGTCCGGCTGGGCCCTTTGGCATCGGGACGACATCCCATTTGAACTTGGCATCTGAGTAGCTCGGCACGGCCCAATGTCCCATGGCGATCATGGCTGCATTCCCCGAAAGGAACAAGTCGCCGCCGTACTGCGACGAAGTATTGGGGTCCGGTATGGACTTGTCGATAAA
>JBEKVG010000399.1:0-2825 GCA_049514195.1 Anaerolineales bacterium
TCATGGTGCGTTTACCCAGAAGAGTGGATTTGAGATGACACACAAAGCTCTGGCTGAAGGACAAAAACCGACCGCGGTATTTGCCACCAATAACTTCATTGCTTTTGGCGCGTTGAAGGCACTTCAGGAATTGGAATTGCGCGTGCCCGAAGATATTGCCGTGGTTGGTTTCGATGATCTTCCCTCCGCCCTGGTTACTTTCCCCTTCCTGACAGTGGCTGCCCAGCCGGCTTATGAGATGGGCAGGAGAGCGATCGAGATCCTGCTTAATAAATTGAATGGCGAACCTTCTGACCAGTATCAGGAAGTGGTGCTGCCGGCTGAGATTGTGATCCGGCAGTCAAGTGGACAACGAAGAGAGTTTATTAGGCGATGAATTTTTGGAAACGGTCGATCAAAGGATAGAGGAAGAAATGTTATTTTTTTAGACCATATGGTAACGTTACCATAAAAAGAGAAGGATAGATAGAACATGGATAAGAAACCGGTAGTCAAATTGAGTAGGGACACAAAGAAGGATGATTTGATCGTGATTACGGGTGCCGGCGGGTTTATTGCCGGCGCACTCACCCGCTATTTTCATGAGCAAGGCTTTACCCGCATCCGCGCGATTGATAAGAAACCTTTACCTGATTGGTACCAGCACGTGCCGGGTGTTGAAAACCTTTGCCTGGATCTGAGCGAAAAGGAAAATGCCATTCGCGCGGCTGAAGGCGCAGTGGAAGTGTACAACCTGGCTGCCGATATGGGTGGCATGGGCTTTATCGAGCGGTTTCGCATCCAATGTCTGCGCAGTATTCTGATCAACACTCACATGGTTGAGGCTGCCTACCGGGCCGGAGCCAAACGGTATTTCTTTTCATCCTCTGCCTGTGCTTACAACACCACGCTCCAGCAGGATCCGCATGTTCGTGCATTGAAAGAGTCAGACGCTTACCCTGCCATGGCCGAACGAGGTTATGGTTGGGAGAAGCTCATGTCTGAAATGTTCTGCCAGGAATATTGGGCAGAGCGAAAATTCGAGACCCATATTGCCCGTTTCCACAATGTCTACGGTCCCCACGGCACCTGGGATGGCGGGAGAGAAAAAGCGCCGGCTGCTATTTGCCGCAAGGTGATCGAAGCCAAGGAATCCGGGACCCATGAGATCGTGATTTGGGGCGATGGCACACAAACTCGCAGCTTCATGTACATCGATGATTGCGTCAAAGGCATCGATATGATCATGCACTGCGACGAGTTGATCGCCACCCCCATCAACCTGGGCTCGAACGAGTTAATTGCCATCAACGAACTCGTCAGCATGGCGGAGGAGATCGGCGGTGTGAAGCTGGAACGTAAGTACGATCTCGGTGCGCCGCGCGGTGTTATGGGACGCAATAGCGATAACACGTTCATTAAGCAGACTCTAAATTGGGAGCCCAACATACCCTTCCACGATGGGCTGGTCAAGACCTATTCCTGGATCGAAAAGCAGTACGCTGATCGAAAATTGGGTAAACATACAGTTCAAGACCATGCATAAATAACAGGCGATCCGTGAACAAGATGCAAACGACTTCTATCGAAATTACCAATGCGATTGGCTTGCTCCCATATCGGATGGCTTTTGCGGGTGGATGGATCGATCAGCCGTACATATCCAGGCTAAATCCCAATCCGCCTGGTTCGATGGTGGTGGTGTCTCTGCAGCCGACGGTCCGTTTTATGGAACTCAGCGGGATGGGCACCAGCACCCGGAAAGTGGCTATGAATTTATGGGGTGGCAGCTTGCCTGACCAGGAGCCGGCCAGGCTGGTTCGCGAGTTATATGCAGCAGAAAATGAAGGAAAGATAGAACCATCCGGCTCCCAGGATATGGCAGGCATTATTTACCCTGGCGTCAGTCGATTGGACTACGATTATGCTTATGAGGGTGGGTATTTTCCAGTTCATGTGGAATCCTGCAATGACCCCCAGATTGCGAGTTGGTTGGAAGAAGTGATCTATATGATACCGACTGCGCAACGACCGCCTAGGTATTCACCGCTTGGTGAAAAGAATCTGGATCCGGATTGGATCGCACGCCTGGGCAGATCTGGCAAGGATTGTTACGATGCAATCCTTGCCCGTGACATCAAAGCTTTGGGGGCGTCGATGAATTTATGCATGGCATGCTGGGAAAAAATCCTGCCTCATACGGTCAGACACCCATCGATAACAGTCGACCTGATGGCCCTCCTGGGTTATTACCAAAACCGGTACGCAGGCGCCATGTATTCTGGTTGCGGCGGTGGGTATCTATATGTGGTCTCTGAAGAACCAGTGCCGGGAGCATTCCAGATAAAAGTAAGGATCAGCGACTAAAGGATATGGAAATAGACACGGAGAAAGCGGTTGTAACGGGTAGTTTTGACGATATTAGATCCTCGGATGTTCGCTTCCTGGAAGAAGCAGCCAAGCGAGGCGAATTGCATGTATACCTATGGTCTGATGAAGTGGTGCGCAGGCTGGATGGGAATCCCCCCAAGTTTCCTCAGGAAGAACGTTTGTATATACTTCAAGCCATCCGCTATGTCAATCAGGTACATCTTGTAAATCAACTGGCTGATCGGGATAGCCTTCCGACTCAAGTTGAGCGTTACACAGGTACGTGGGTTGTAACTGAAAGGAACGATAACCACCAAAAGCGTGTATTTTGTGCTACCAATGGGATGAAATATCAAGCTGTAAAGCAAGCAATTCTAAAGAATTTTCCAAAAAATCATAATAATTCTCTGGAAGGCCAATCTCACGATAAGAAGGTGGTTGTAACCGGTTGTTACGACTGGTTCCATTCAGGTCAT
>JBEKVG010000400.1:0-2815 GCA_049514195.1 Anaerolineales bacterium
TGAAACATATACTCGCTTAATCTCCTCCATTACCACTCTTAATTCTTCAATCATAATAACCGCTTCCAAAGTTTCAATTGGGTGGCGTAGTTGCTGGCGGTCGAGGATTTCAATTTCCTCCACTTGGTTTGGGTAACCCAATCGGACCCGCAATAGGAACCGGTCCAATTGTGCCTCGGGTAAGGGAAATGTTCCTTCATATTCAATTGGATTTTGCGTTGCCAGGACCATGAACGGGGTGGGCAAGGTATGCGTTATTCCATCCACTGTAACCTGTTTCTCTTCCATTGACTCAAGCAATGCTGCCTGAGTCTTGGGAGTGGCACGGTTGATTTCATCCACCAGGACAATTTGTGCAAAGACTGGTCCTGGACGGAATTCGAAGATGCGCTTCGACTGGTCGAAGATAGAGACACCTGTCACATCACTGGGGAGCATGTCAGGTGTGAACTGGAGGCGGTTAAAGGAGCAACCCAACGATTTCGCCAGACTGCGCGCCAGTACCGTCTTACCGACCCCCGGCACATCCTCGATAAGTACATGCCCCTGGCAAAGCAGACCAACGACGATCGATTCAATCGTCTTATGCTTACCAACAATGACTTTCTCAAGGTTGTTGATAAGCTTGTCGCCAAAAGATTGAATATCCGTCATAGGTTACGTCCTTTCCAAGGGATTATCCCTATTTTACCCGTACTTCAAGCCAGAGCCCGTCAGAATCACAACTACTGGATCGGGCAATTTATCCAGCAGTTTTACCAAAGCCGCCCAGACGATGGCAGAGGTCGGTTCGACATAGAAACCAAGCCTGGCAAGCGCCGAACGCCCTGACAGGATTTCGTTCTCATCCGTAGCACACATGTACCCACCGCTTGCAACTACCTCTTTGAGTACCGCCTCCCTGCGCACTGGATTACTCACCAGCACCCCTTCCGCCAGGGTGGGATTCTCTGCAATGGGATCTGACTCTTTATCCAATGCTGCGAAGTTAGCCCACAACGGAGCACAGGCACGTGCTTGCACCCCAATCATCTTGGGTCTTGCAGTCTTTTGATTATCTATGCGCAAAGCCTCGAATCCGCGTGCTAGTCCTAGAAGCAAACCCCCTTGGCCCGCTGGTACCACTACCGTACCTGGCAATTCCCCCAATTGCTCAACAATCTCATAAGCTGCAGTGGCATAACCAGGAAGGTTGAATGGTAGGTAGGCGTGGCTGGCATATGCCACACCAGCCTCAGCCTCCTGTGCGACTGCATTCGCAACATCGGAACGCGAACCTATTATCGGTACCAATTCCGCGCCATAGGCCTCAATCTGTCTACGTTTGGGGCCGGAAGAAGAATCGGGCACAAAAACACGTGCCTTGATCCCCGACCGGGCTGCGTAAGCCGCAAAGGAAGCTCCAGCATTCCCAGAGGAATCTTCAACAGCTTCGGTTACACCGTGCAATTTTACCCAGGCAGTAATAACCGCCGAGCCACGATCCTTAAATGAGCCGCTCGGATTGAGAAATTCACATTTGAAAGCAAGTCGCCGGCCCAAAGCCTTGGCCCAGACTAGTGGTGTATTCCCTTCACCAAGGGAAACAGGCTCAATGTCAGACGGGAGATTGAACGTATGGCGATACCGCCAGATGCCGGGCTGGGACCGATCCACTTTGGCCGGATTAAAATGGAATGGACCGCTATAATCAAACAAGCCGCCGCATGTCGGACAGCAAAATGGAATACCTTTTGGTGGATAGGCACGTCCGCAATTGGTACAAAACACATCCAAGTTGGTCATGGTTGCTTCCACTCTCATTTCAGAAAGGTTTAATGGAATTTACTGGTGCGGAATGGTTTCGCCTTCCACCCAGAACTCGCCACCCGGGCCAACCTCTTTCTTCCAGACCGGCACAATTTCCTTCAACCGATCAATCCCATAACGCGCTGCATTGAAAACTCCGGTATTGCGATGGGCAGCAGTGCAGATAATGAACACAGTCGGTGTTCCAGGATAGAGTCTTCCAATACGCTGTACAATGGCAATCCCCTCTACGGACGGCCATTTCGAGCGGATTTCCTCTGCCACCTGACGCATCTTGGCTTCAGCCATTGCGCTGTAGGCTTCGTATTCAAGGTACTTCGTTTCATGCTGCTTGCCTCGGTCTGTGAGGCCGCGCACGATGCCGGAAAATATCGCAGCTGCGCCCGATGAGGGTAACGTGACCTTTGCCAGCAGTGCGTCCAGGTCAAGTTCCGCTTCGGTGATGGAAATGATCGTCGGATAATCCATAATTCTGTCAACCGCCAGAAACCGGGGGGAAGAGAGCAATTTCTGCATTCAACGGTATTACTTGTTCATCAACGGCATACTCCCGGTTGATGGCCGACAGGATGGAATTTCGTGCAGGCAACATTTTCGGATATCTGCTTACCAATAATTCTTTCAAGCCCGCTACAGTTGTATCCACCGGGATTTCCAATTCGATTGTCTTCGCACCCACGTATTCACGTAGGGTGGCAAAAAATAGGATCTTTATTTTCATATTTCCTCTAACCAGGTAAAAATGAATAAGTCTTTATTCATTCACTACATCCCCAGAGCGGCCACCATATTTTTCAATCAGGCGAATATTCTGGATTTTCATCGTCTTCTCGACAGCCTTGGCCATATCATAGACGGTCAGAGCTGCCACCGAGACTGCTGTCAGAGCTTCCATCTCAACACCGGTCCTGCCGGTCGTTTTCACCGTCCCCGTGATAATAACACCAGGAAGCCCCTCATCCAGGGTCAGGGTTACCTCGATATGAGTGATGGGCAGCGGGTGACT
>JBEKVG010000401.1:0-2807 GCA_049514195.1 Anaerolineales bacterium
TCGTCCATGCCGCGGCGCGTGGCGAGAATATCACTGTCATCTTCATTAACAATACCAACTTTGGCATGACCGGCGGCCAGATGGCACCCACGACCCTGCCCGGCCAGAAAACCACGTCCTCGCCAAATGGCCGGGATGTGGAGCTGCAGGGCTATCCGATCCGCGTGGCCGAGATGCTGGCCACTCTGGACGGTGCCGGTTACATTGTCCGGCGCAGCCTGCACGACCCGACCGCCATCCGCAGGGCTAAGAAAGCCATTCGCACTGCCTTTGAGGTGCAAAGACGCGGCCTGGGCTTCTCGCTGGTCGAATTGCTCTCCACCTGCCCGTCCAACTGGAACCTGACGCCGGTTGAATCGCTCAAATGGCTGGAAGAGCACATGCTCCCGTATTATCCACTCGGCGATTACAAGGTCGCTCCGGCCGTCACGGCAGCGAAGATCTAATTTACTGTGTCATTGCGAACCGCTCTTGGCGAAGCAATCTCCCTATGAGCTGGGGATTGCTTCGTCGGGAAGAACACCCTCCTCCTAATGACATCGAGTGTCATTTTAGTATAGAAGAGCGCCACGCGCTGTGGAATTACTCGCAATGACACCAGGAGATAAATATGCAAACTGAGATCATTCTTTCTGGTTTTGGGGGTCAGGGCATCATGTTTGCCGGCCAGGTCCTGTCCTATGCAGCCATGGACTCTGGCAAGGAGGTGACCTGGATTCCCTCCTATGGTCCGGAAATGCGTGGCGGCACGGCCAATTGCACGGTCGTCATTGCCGATGAGGAAATTGGTTCGCCAGTCGTAAAAAATCCGGACGCGGCGCTTGTCATGAACCTGCCCTCGCTTGATAAATACGAACCGCTGGTCAAGTCCGGCGGTGCGCTGGTCATCAATGCCTCGATGGTGGACCGTCCCGCCATACGCACGGACATCACCACGGTGGCCATCCCCTGCAATGAAATTGCGGAGGAGATCGGCAACCCGCGTCTGGCAAACATGGTCGCGATCGGAGCACTGCTAACCTGCATGAACGTGCTCACCCTGGCGGACCTGGAAACAGCTTTGAACAACCATATGCCAGGGCGACATAAGAATTTGTTGCCCAAAAACGTGGAGGCGCTCAGCCGCGGTGCTGAGTTTGCTCAAAAAAGCCTGAAAAAGTAATTCCACAGCAAAAGGGAAGATTGAAAAAACAAGGATTTGCGAGATTCGCTCGCAAATCCTTGTTTTTTCATAGTCAGGGTATAATTCCGGTATGAATTTCCTCATCACCGGCGCAGCCGGCTTCCTCGGTTCCCATCTGGCCAACCAGCTTGCCCGCGAAGGGCACCAGGTACGCGGCCTGGACGATCTTTCCACCGGCGACCCGCAGGTACTCGACCCGGATGTCCATTTCACGCGCGGGGATGTGAATGACCGCCCCAAGCTATGGACACTGCTCCAGGAAGTGGACTGTGTCTACCACCTAGCGGCGCGCATTTCTGTGCCGGAGTCGATACTCTACCCGCGCGAATACAACACCTCCAATGTCGGTGGAACCGTCAGCCTGATGGAGGCCCTGCACGATGTGGGCATCCGGCGGGTGGTACTGGCCTCCTCGGGAGCCATCTATGGCGACCAGGATATCCAGCCTCTCACTGAGGGGCAGACGCCGCGTCCACGTTCACCCTACGCAGTCAGCAAACTGGCGGCGGAATATTATGTCTCGACCATTGGAAAGTTGTGGGAAATCGAAACGGTATCCCTGCGCATCTTCAATGCTTATGGCCCCGGGCAGCATCTGACGGCCTCGCACCCGCCGGTGGTGCCTTACTTCCTGCAACAGGCGACGCGTGGCGGTACTTTGGTCATCCACGCGGATGGGTACCAGACGCGCGACTTTGTATACGTGGATGACGTGGTCTGTGCAATGATCGCTGCGGCAACGGCGCCGAATCTCGACGGGCTGGTCATCAATGTAGGTTCCGGGGTTGAAACGAGTTTGCGTGGTCTGGCAAAACTGGTGCTGGATGTGACCGGCAGCCATGCAAATGTGATCTACAATTCCCAGACCTCCGGCGGTGTCTCGCGCCTGTGCGCTGACCTGAACCTGGCAGAACAGAAGCTCAGTTACAAACCGGCCTTTAGTCTAGAAGAAGGCCTGCGGTTAACGTTGCAAAGGGATATGCGTTTCAAGGTCACGAAGGAACAAACCACTAAAAACACAAGTTAAGGTAATAATCCCGTGTTCATCAGTGGTTGATATGAAATCCTCCACCTGCCTGCCACATGAATTTTACAATCGTCCCACCGTGACCGTTGCCCGTGAACTGCTTGGGATGCGGCTGGTACGAGACCTGGATAGCCTCCAGCTTGCCGGCATCATTATCGAGACCGAGGCTTATATCGGCGAAGAAGACCTGGGGTGTCACGCCAAATCTGGTAAAACCCGTCGCAATGCTGTCATGTATGGCCCGCCGGGCTTTGCCTATGTCTACTTTACCTATGGTATGCATTGGATGTTGAATGCGGTGACCGAGCGGGAAGGATTTCCGGCGGCCGTTCTGATCCGGGCAATTCAGCCGGTGGAGGGCGTGGAAATTATCTATGCCCGCCGGCAGGGTCGTGACACCTTCGGTCCAGCCAAATTGACCCAGGCCCTTGGCGTTGACGAGGCATTAAATGGTGCCGATCTATGCAGCCCCATTTCGGGCCTATGGATCGAAACTGGGGTAGCAGTCGCGGAGGGTGATATAATCACTGCCCCGCGCGTGGGACTGTATACCGTCCCGGAACCGTGGAAGTCCAAGCCCTGGCGCTTTCGAATCTC
>JBEKVG010000402.1:0-2794 GCA_049514195.1 Anaerolineales bacterium
TCAGGCCGGGTGAGGCCGGGAATACGTTTCTCCATTTCCCCCCAGGTAGTTATGTCTGCAAGTCCATCCTCCAAACCAAACTCTTTTTGCAATAATTCATGCACACTTCGAACTATATAGGAAACAACTGGCTTTGGAGTATAGAAAACACCACGCTGTATCTTGAGCTTCCTGTTGTACGCTGATAGAAAATGCTCATAAAAATGGATAACGGGATCTTCGCCAGGAGCACGATTCCCAAAATCGCGAATTACTGCCGGCAAATCCGTCTCCTCGCCTCGCAATAATTCCACCACATCCTGAACCCCTAATTCATCGAAATCAATGCCACCTTTTTCTCCACCAGTCCTAAGAAAAGTCTGGAGCATTTCACGTAGGAAGGGATTGGTGAGTGGAACCATATCTGTGACATTCTCGGCCACCAAGGCTGTACCGTAAATGCCACCTGTCATTTCGGTACGCGAGATAGCAGCAGTCAGCAATCCATAAGTAATTGTCTGGGCATAAGTATCAGCAAAATCCTTCTCACTCAAATCATGAATGAGAGCTGTTTGGAAAGCTTTATGCAATGTCCGTAAACGTCCTTTTTCAGTTTCATGCGCCATGAGAGTTTCGGCTGCATCGCGTATTGCGCGCGCCAATTCTGCCAATCGTTCAGCCAACGCATCGGCTGTGCGTATTACGTGACCGGGTTTATTGCGGAAAGCAGAAGCCCACACTTCGTGCCAAGAAACAATATTCTGCGGATTGGAAGGCCAGCAAAGTTTCTCCTTTAGTTCATGAGCAACATAGTCAATTTTCAGAGGGGTATCAGCTCCATCCCAGCCAAGAACGCGCAAGGTTGGTAAATCTCCCTGCTCCTGGTGAAAATGCGCAAAAATCATCTCTCGTTGGTCAGTACTCTCAGGGCCTACTGCTGAAATGAACAATAAGTCATCCAGATTCCAGGTTGCCTGATACACATTTGCTCCACGTTGCTTTGTAACCAGCCGGCTGAGAATACGACGCATGATTGTGATCGGTATTTTCTTTGTTTCGAATTCGATGTAAAAAATTCCCCAAGGCTGCCGATCCACAAGTGGGCGAACCTGACGAATGGATTCAATCCTAGCGGCATATTGAGGATCAATGCCAAGTTCTTCGGCATTGTATTCGAATGTCAGCAATTTAACATCTTCTTCTACGATCGGCCAATCAAGCTCGTCGCGTAGATAATCCACCAGCCCTGCAAAATCTTTCACCGAACGAAGCTTCTGAATTTCTTTATTATCCATAATCAACACAACTCCATCCATGCTAATAAGATAGGCTGATAACCGATCGGAGCTTGCACTTTTTTTAAATATGTATCATTGAGATATTTATCGAGTTTTTGGCGGATATCGCTCAGGCGGTCTTTTGACTCTTTCACCTGGCGAGGCGTCTCGGGAACACATTTGACAAATGAAAATATCTGGGTGGCATCATCGGTGATGGTCTCATCGGCGAGATTGTACAGATACCAGCGTGTGAAGCTGGCCTCGTCATCCCAGATCCCATCCGCATTCTTGGAAGGCAGCTGGTAGCAAAAAAACACGCCGCGTGCACCATCCTGTAATGTTTCCTTCCCACTGAACAGGCGCAGCGGATAATAAGGGATGCGAGAGGGAATATCCGGATAAGTCAGCAGCAGGCGCTGGTAAGCCAGATACATTTCTTCGTTAGAGGAGGTGGTACCTTCGTATTTCTGGTTGAATTCCATCAAGGCTTCGTAGTCATCATCGGGGGTCAGGAACTTGCGCCCTTCAATGCCAAAAGTTTTGGAGATACGCAGCGCTTTCTGCGTGACACGCTCATACAGGCTGAGGATAGCATTCAATTCATCCGGAGGCAGGAAATTCCAGAGGTAGACCGTGCCCCGGATCCCCTTCAATTCCGGATGATCGGCGACCATGCGGGCTTCCACTTTTGCATCCAGCCGGCGGTCCACGCGCCCGATACGCTGCATCAGACGCACCGGATTCCAATGCAAGTCATAATTGATGATGCAGGTAGCATCCTGCAGGTTTAATCCTTCTGCAAGGATATCCGTGGAAACCAGGACACGAATTTCCGGAATACCCTGCTCCAATAATAGACTGCTGCTGGTGCCATTGTAATAAGGCGAGAAGGAAAGGATTGCTTCGCCGGCATTATTGCGCTGGCTATCCACTTCCATTAACGGGCCAATGCCATGAGCTATTAGCTGCTCCTGCAGATAGCGCGCGGTGGTCTGATATTCGGTGAATATCAATACCTTGTGCTGATTGAGGATGGGATCGGTTTTCAGCAAATTCACCAGGGTTTGCAGCTTGTCATCCCGGGCGGGATCAAACTCGCTTAGTTCATCCAGGAAACCGGCGAGCTCCTTCATGTCTTCCAGAGATTCAATGACAATCTGATCAATATTGTATTTCTCCGGATCCAGAGGCTCAATGGTCAGCTTCAACTCTTCCGGAATGATATCTTCGTCCTCGTCTTCTTCACTTTCTTCTGCCTGATGGCGGTGACGGGTATGTTCCAGGATGCGCACCAGTAAAACCTTGTGCTGATCTTCCCAGTTCTTGGCGGTCTTGGGATTGTGAACTTCCACGAAGGCCAGGAGTTTGATCAACAAATCTTCACAGGAAGCCTGGAAAGAGACTGCTGAGCTTTCGAAACGTTTGAGCAGCAGTGTTCGAATCAGCCCCACCACCTGGGCCTGGCGTCCATGTTCGAAAGAATCCACTGCCGCCTTTTTGTTTATCAGGTAATTTAATGGGAAGTAAATTGGCAG
>JBEKVG010000403.1:0-2785 GCA_049514195.1 Anaerolineales bacterium
TTATAGTCAATTTGAAAAAAAATACAAGGGGACGCCTTCGGTAACATGATCATTTGACTTGACATGGCTCCTTGCGTCCTGCCACCTCAACAGTCGCATCACACTGTTAACCTGTTCTTCTGGTAGGCACAAGGTGCAAGGAGTATTAAAGCAGAAGTAATATGGGGAAAGAGCGAGCAATTCAAATTGCCCTGGATTTGTTCATGCGCTTACATCACTCGATGAGCTGATCTCTTTGATCTCGCCGGTGACAATGAACACCGTCCGCTCGCAGATGTTAGTGACGCGGTCGGCGACGCGTTCCAGGTTGTGCGCCACCCATAACAACCAGTTGGCGCGCTCGATGGCTTTGGCATCCTGAATGACTAACAACATCAACTCATGGTAAACCTGAATGTAGAGGCCGTCCACTTCGTCGTCTTCGGCAGGGATCAGACGAGCGCTATCCACATCTTCGTTGATAAAGGCGGTCAAGGCTCGGTGCAGCATATCAACACCTTTCTGGGCCATACGCGGGACATCAATCAGCGGTTTAAGCAAAGGCTGGTCGCCTATGCGGATGCTGATAGTGGCAATGCCCTTGGCATAGTCGCCCATGCGTTCGAGCTCACCGCTGACCTCCAGAATGGAAGCCAGCAACCGCAAGTCGTGCGCCATGGGTTGCTGGGTGGCAATGACAATCATCACCTGCTCTTCAATTGCATAACGTTTGGCGTTGATTTGAGCATCTGTTTTATAGATATGGCGGGAGGCTTCAATATCGCGCTTCTTCAGTGCTTCGACAGAATCCAGAATTTGCTGTTCCACCATACTCCCCAACAGAAGCAACTCATCTTTTAACTGCTGGATTTCACTCTCAAACGTTTTCCGAATCGGGGGATCCACTTGCATTGGTTGTTTATTAGTCATATTCATTTTCAATCTCCAATAGGTATCTTCTTAATAACTGGGCAAGGGTTGGGGGCTTGCGGGCGGCTTTGCACTCCTCGCCCCTGTAGGGTGCTCCGCCAAATATTCGGGACAGGCAGGTATCCCTACGCCCCTCCGTGCCCTTCGGGGTGCAGGCGGGATGCTGTGCGATACTTCGCGACCGTCCGCATACTACCGCTCCCCGTTTATTGAGATTTTACTCCAATACTATCCAAACCGGCCGGTGACATAATCCTCAGTGCGCTTGTCCTTAGGGCGGGTAAATATAATGTTGGTCTGGTCGTATTCGATCATACGACCCGCGCGCATTTCATCGATCATCATCATGGCGGTGTAATCCGAGACGCGGGCGGCCTGCTGCATATTGTGCGTGACGATTACGATCGTGTAGTTTTGCTTCAATCCCTGCATCAGCTCTTCAATTTTTAATGTGGAAATTGGGTCGAGAGCTGAGGCAGGTTCATCCATCAAAATGACTTCCGGTTCGACGGCCAGGGCTCGGGCGATGCACAGACGCTGCTGCTGTCCACCAGAAAGCGACAACCCGGATTGGTGGAGCTTGTCTTTGACCTCATCCCACAACGCCGCCTGCTGGATGGATTTTTCCACAATTTCATTTAGGTCCGCCTTGTGATGGATTCCATACAGTCGTGGACCGTAGGCCACATTGTCATAGATGCTCTTGGGGAACGGGTTCGGGCGTTGGAAGACCATCCCGACTCGCCGGCGGATGTCAACCACATCGACGCCGGGGGCATAAATATCCTCCCCATCCAGGCCGATCTCGCCCTGGACCCGGCAGCCGGGCGTCAGGTCATTCATACGGTTGAAGGATCGCAGCAATGTGGATTTTCCGCAGCCCGAGGGGCCAATGATGGCGGTGATCCTTTTTTCGTGCATAGACAGATTGATATCAGCCAAGGCACGGAATTTACCATAATACACGACCAAATCTTTGACCTCCACCTTGGCAGGGCTACCTCCCTCAACCACGGGTTTAAAAACTGATCTAGAGATTTCCATTTTCATATCCATGGAGCTACCCTTTCATACGGCGAGTGCGGTTCTGGATCCACACCCGCGCAGAGACATTAACGATCAGGACAAAGAGCATTAACACCAGAGCTACGGCCCAGGCCTGTTCGACTCGTTCAGGATAGGGTTGCTGGGCATATTTCCACAAGGCCAGCGGCAGGCTATCAACTGGCTGGTTGACAATGCTCCAGAGGATGGTGAAAACCGATTTGTGGCCTTGGACGCCGGCTCGGAAAATCTGTCCAATATCAAACCGCTCGTTGCCAAGGGTGGTCATCAGAAGTGGGGCGGTCTCACCGGCGGCGCGTGCCAAAGCCAGGAGGAAGCCGGTGACGATGCCGCTGAAGGCAGCCGGGAAGAGCACACTAAGCGACGTTTTCCATTCAGGTGCGCCCAATCCGAGCGAGGCTTCGCGCAAGGTTGAAGGCACCAGTTTGAGCATTTCCTCGGTGGTACGGATAATCGTTGGCAGCATGATGACCGCCAGCGCAGCCCCGCCGGCCAATCCGGAATAATGGCCCATTGGCACCACTATGGCAGAATAGGCAAACAATCCCACGACAATGGATGGAATTCCGGCCAGGACATCCGTGCTGAAGCGCAGGGTTACACCCAGAGGGGTGTTTGGATAGTGGGCTGCGTAAAAGGCGGCCAGGACACCGGGGGGAATAGCAAAGAGGGCGGCCAGGAGTGTTACGACCAACGTCCCTTCGATGGCAGAAAGTACACCTCCGCCGGCCATTCCCAAGGGGCGCGGCAAGTGGATGAAGAAGTCCAGGTTAATGTTCTTTCCGCCCCGGATGAGCACGTAGCCTATGAT
>JBEKVG010000404.1:0-2775 GCA_049514195.1 Anaerolineales bacterium
CATGGAAATCGATAGCGCGCCAGGCGTTGCCTTTAAGGCTGGAGTTGAATAGTCCTGAAGGGTCCTTGAGCGAAGCGCCCTTGGGAAAAGTCATCTTCACGACGCTCTTGTACGTCTCGCCGGTGCAGATCAGTCCATCGTGAGACCAAACCGGAACGCCTCTCCACTTCCACTCCTCGACCACCTCAGGGTCAGCCTGCTTGATGAGAGCGCGGACATGGGAGAGCGTCTTGCCCCTCCAGTCGTCCAGTTCCTTGATCCTCGCGTCGATCAGCAGAGAAGGGGATTCGCCCTTGGTCGTTGCGCTCTTTTTCATTTTGTTTGCACCTCATTCGGCTGTTTTTCTATCTTGCGAAGGTATGGATAGGAGTTTCCTTTTTTCATACATACTACCGTCCATGTCCTCGATGATACCACCGCATCAATTATTGTCAATATCCGAAGCGGATCAACCTCATACACGCACTTTATGAGCGCGGCCCAGGTCAGCCGGCGCTTCGCCGCACGCGACTACGCCCATTTCCACGACACTTATGGCTCGCGGCGCTGAATCCGACCGTTAGTAACCTCGGCTCAATCATTTCCTCACCACTTTCTCTCCACCGTTCACTATATTTGAACAATGCCAATCCAATCGTTTCAGCAGCTCCGCCGCGCAGGGCATAATGGCTACCTCGTAATAAGCAGCCAGGATACGCAGCCCTTCCAGATACAGTTTGTGAGCCTCCAGGTAGCGCACAGCCTCTGCGCTCTAGACGGGTACACGGCCACGCCAGCTGGGGACGAGGGTCGGGCCGAATCTCCGCGGCTATTGAGTCTGGGCTGTGGCTGACATTGGCTTATTTGTCAGGGTTAAATCCGTTCGCAACTTCGAACAGGTGGTGTAATAGGCGGGCCAGGAGGGTTCCAAGAAATAGCAAGCATTCTATCCAATAGCCGTATACCATTTTTATTCGGACTTTATAAAAGGTTATTGCTTTTACAGGAAATTGGTTATATACTGATTTTATATATCATTATGTGAGAAGGTCAAAAGCGGCGGCTGAGATTTTTCTCATGCAAACCATTAAAAAGCAAATCATGGTTACGAAAGGAGAATACGATGATTCTAGAGCGAATGATCCAACATATCTACCCCGGCAAATGGGCAGACTTGGAGGTGATCGACAAGAAGTACAACGTAGTGGAGGCACGTTTGGGGTTCCCAGCCAAAAAACGCTACCAACTCCTGATGGGTAGCCACCCAGCGGGCACTCTTGTTATTGAGAGACAATGGCCTAGCCTGGCTGCAATGGAAGAGGCAAATATGAAAGGCTTTACTGATCCGGAGTATCAAGCTCTCCAGCAGGAAGGCGCTCCGATCATCAAGAGTGTATTTTGGGAAGTGTACATGCAGCTGCCTTGAGAGTTTGTTTGAGACGGACACGTTTTGGTGTCGATAGTACCTGATCGAGAAGGCTTAGCCGCCGCTGTCCCTTCCGAAACGCAATCATAAAAATGGAGTCTTGCTGATCTCGTCTCGCCGACATGCACCACGAAGGGTTGTCTGCACCAAAGTAACCGGAATAGATATGAAGTGGCGTGAGCTAAACCATAAAACTGCTTGAAGAGTGTGTTTATGACCTATCCAATCCTCGAGTACGACTCAACACACAAGGCTTTTGTTGAACCATCCAAAGTAATCAGCCCTGTAAATATACCTACGCACTGCGTTATTTGTTTCTTCAAAGAAGTAATAGATAAAGTCGTTGCGGAACACGATGCCAAGATAGTAGTGGAAACTCGTTGGGAAGATGGGTCTCATCCTGTTTATGAGATTTCATACCAAAATCAGCGGTTGGCTTTCTTTCATCCTGGCGTCGGTGCACCAATGGCAGCCGGTTTACTCGAAGAAGTCATTGCATTTGGTTGTCGGAAATTCATTGCCTGCGGTGGCTGTGGGGTTCTCGATAAGGATATTGCAGTTGGCAACATCATTGTAGTTTCAGGAGCAATCCGCGACGAAGGAGTTTCTTACCATTACATTCCGCCGAACCGTGAGATTATCGCCAACCCGGTAGCTGTAAACGCAATAACCCATATCTTGAACAAGCGAGGCGTTCCATACCGCATGGGAAAAACATGGACTACTGATGCACCATACCGCGAGACATCCAGAAAGATAGCCGGGAGATTAAAAGATGGCTGTCTTACTGTTGAAATGGAAAACGCAGGGATGATGGCAGTTGCCCAGTTTCGTGACGTAATATTTGGACAGGTATTATATGGCGGTGATGACCTAAGCGGCACAGAATGGGATAATCGAGCCTGGCAGTCAAGAAATGAAGTACGTGAAAGCCTTTTCTGGCGTTGTGCAGATGCCTGTCTTATCCTCTAAAAACGGCTGCCCAAAATCAGCTTCAGCGAAAATGGCTCCGCCATTCACGAACGATCCATCCTTTCCTTACATCTTTCGGTAATATTCCAGCCTCCTCCGCGCTCCGACGCAGCGCAGGGCATCTTGGCAGACTCGTAATCGGCAGCCAGTACACTCAGCGCTTCCAGATCCAGCTTAGGCGCCTCCAGGTAGGGCAGTACCGTCCCTGAGTTCCTGATGGGTATATGGCCACACCAGCTCGTGACGCAGATCGGGCCGAATCGCCGCGGCTATTACATCTGCGCCGTGACCGCTTCCGGTATATTTAAATAATATTCTTATTCTTTTCTTATACCAATCGTATATAAACAGTCACATATATTACGCAGCAGTATGTTATCTGTTCAATTGAGATATGA
>JBEKVG010000405.1:0-2714 GCA_049514195.1 Anaerolineales bacterium
TCTCACCACTAAGGACACTAAGGTCACAAAGGAAAAAGAAAATACAACATTCGCGCCCTTCAAATTCAAATCCGTAATCGGACCCAACGATATCGCCCTGTTCCAATACACGGGCGGGACGACTGGCGTTGCCAAGGCGGCCGTGGCCCTTCAGCGCAACCTGGTGGCAAACACGCTCCAATTCAAAGCCTGGATGTCCACGCTGGAGGAAGAAAAAGAGACTTTCCTGCTGGCCCTGCCCATTTACCATATCTACGGCATGATCTGCGGGATGCTGCTTGGGATGGCAATGCGCGCCAGCCTGGTTATCCTGCCGGATCCGCGCGACATTCCAAGCCTGTTATCTGCCATTGAAAGAAACCGTGTAACCTACTTCCCGGCTGTTCCCACGCTCTACAACGCCATCAACAACGCACCCGACGTGGCCGGCGGGAAAGTAAACTTGACCAGCATCAAGGCCTGCATCTCCGGCTCCGCTCCGTTGATGAAGCAGACCAAGGAGGAATTCGAAAGGCTCACCGGCGGGCGTATCATCGAAGGTTACGGTCTATCCGAAGCACCGACTGCCACACACTGTAATCCCTTGCGCGGGGAAAACCGCGTAGGCTCCGCCGGACTGCCGCTCCCCGACGTGGATGGCAAGATCGTCAGCCTGGAGGATGGCACCACCGAAATGCCCATTGGCGATGCCGGCGAGCTGGTTATTCAGAGTCCGCAAGTGATGCTGGGCTATCACAACATGCCTGAAGAGACGAATGTTGCGTTGCAAAACGGCTGGCTCCATACCGGCGATATCGCCCGCATGGACGCAGATGGTTATTTCTACATCGTAGACCGCAAGAAGGAACTCATCAAACCCGGCGGGATGGAAGTCTGGCCACGCGAAGTGGAGGAAGTCATCATGGCCCACCCGGCTGTGGCGGAAGTTGCTGTGGCAGGCATTCCAGACGCGTACCGCGGGGAAACAGTCAAGGCCTGGGTGGTTATGAAACCTGGCGAAGCACTTAGCAGTGCCGAGATCCAGGCCTGGTGCCGGGAACGGCTAGCCCCCTTCAAGGTCCCAACCCACATTGAATTTCGCAGCGAATTACCCAAGTCCTCAATGGGGAAAATCCTGAAAAGAGAATTGATGAAATAACAAACCTTCCGAAGGTTTGAAACCTTCGGAAGGATGGGATTATGCCGGCTGCGGCGTGCCACTTTTCTTGGGGAACGGGGGTGGGAAGACTTTCTCAAACTCCTCGCGGCTTAACGACTCGACTTCGAGCAGCTTGGTGGCAACTGCATCCAATTGCTCGCGGTATTTCTTCAAAATCCCGGTCGCCTCACTATAAGCTTCATCCACCAGCTTGCGGACTTCACGATCAATTTGTTCGGCAATGGCTTCGGAGTAATCGCGCTGTTCAGAAATCTCGCGGCCCAGGAAGATAAGCTCTTCCTTCTGACCATATACCATCGAACCCAATTCGTTGCTCATCCCCAAACGGGTGACCATAGCACGCGCCATTTTTGTGACTTGTTCCAGGTCATTGGATGCACCAGAAGTGATATCATCAAAAACGATCTCTTCGGCGACACGTCCGCCCAGGGCTCCAGCCAGTTGCGCAATCAGTTTCTTACGAGAGGTCAGGACACGGTCATCTTCGGGACGGAACCAGGTCACACCTCCTGCCTGCCCCCGCCCGACGATGGAGATCTTCTGGACCGGATCGGCTTCGGGGATGGCGGTCACCACCACAGCGTGACCGGCCTCGTGATAGGCGATGATGCGTTTCTCTTCATCGCTGATCAGCCGGGACTTGCGCTCCGGACCCATCACGACCCGTTCAATGGCTTCTTCCAATTCCGGTTGACCGATGGCCTTCTTATTACGACGGGCTGCCAGAATAGCGGCTTCATTGATCAGGTTTTCCAAGTCCGCGCCCACGAAGCCGGGTGTACCGCGTGCAATCGAGCCAAGGTCAGAGCTGGGATCGAAGGGTTTGCCACGCGCATGCACCTTCAAGATGGCTTCCCGCCCGCGCATATCGGGACGGTCGAGGGTTATGCGACGGTCGAAACGTCCCGGACGCAGCAGAGCCGGGTCAAGGATGTCTGGCCGGTTGGTGGCTGCCACAACGATAACATTAGTATCGGTATCAAAGCCATCCATCTCGACCAGCATCTGGTTGAGGGTCTGTTCGCGCTCATCATGAGAACCGCCCAAGCCAGCACCACGCTGGCGTCCAACTGCATCAATCTCATCCACGAAGACAATACAAGGACTATGACGCTTAGCCTGGTCAAACAAGTCTCGGACACGACTGGCACCCACGCCGACGAACATCTCGACGAATTCTGAACCAGAGATCGAGAAGAAAGGCACACCCGCTTCGCCGGAGACGGCTTTAGCAAGCAAGGTTTTACCTGTACCGGGAGGACCAACCAATAAGACACCCTTTGGAATGCGCGCGCCCAATTGGATGAACTTCTGTGGTTCTTTTAAGAACTCAACCACTTCCTTAAGTTCTTCCTTGGACTCATCAATACCTGCCACATCTTCAAATGTGACCGTTGGGTGTTCCCCACTAAACATGCGTGCCTTCGATTTGCCGAAAGCCATAGCGGCGTTATTGCTGCCCTGCGCCTGTCGGAAGATGAACCAGAACAAGACGCCGAACAGGATCACTGGCAGTAGGTAAGATGCCAGAGTCAACAAACCAGCCCAGGGACTG
>JBEKVG010000406.1:0-3358 GCA_049514195.1 Anaerolineales bacterium
CGCAAATGGCGGTTCGATTCTAAAAGGCATCCTACTGGGTTCAGCTTATTCTGCCGGTCTGGCAATCCCGTTCCTGCTGGCAGCTCTGGGGATCGGTTGGGTCAGCATCATCCTGCGCCGTTATAGTAAAGTCATGCGTATTGTGGAGATCATCATGGGAATAATGCTGGTTCTGGCCGGCATTTTGCTTTTTATGGGTTCCTTCGCTATTCTGGCGAGTTATATCCCTTTTCTCAACTTAGGCCTTTGAGTGCGGTATTGAGATAGCCTTACCAAGAGTGTGCTAATGATTTCAGTAACCTTATATAGCCGTGCCGGGTGTAAATTATGTGAAGAAGTCGAATCAGACTTGAAGGCGCTTCAAGGTTTGATTCCACATAAATTGGCGGTGATCGATATTGATTCTGAAGCTTCCGTACGGGAGGCTTATGTCCTGGAAATCCCCGTCGTCGAAGTGGGCCCGTTCACATTGAAAGCACCCTTCACGCCTCAGGATTTGCAAAATACTCTTAAAATGGCCGCCGAGCAACGGGCCCAATTGGAGCGGGTTAATGCTAAGATTTCTGAGATGAATAGTTCAAGTAGTCAGAGAATCAGCAGGGGGGATCGATTTTCGTACTGGTTGTCAAACCATTACATGGTAGTTCTTAACATTTTACTTTTGCTGTATGTGGGTATTCCCTTCCTTGCTCCGGTCTTCAAGAAAGTTGGCTGGAATGGGCCGGCCGGGCTGGTTTACACAATCTACAGCCCATTCTGTCACCAGTGGGCATTCCGTTCCTTTTTTTTGTTTGGTGAACAGGCTTATTACCCGCATGCCGCCGCCAAAGTTCCCGGCGTTTTGACTTTCGAGCAGGTAAGTGGTATTACGGATAATAACGATCCCAGCCGGATCCAGGCGAGACACTTTGAAGGCACACCCCTCCTGGGCTATAAAGTGGCATTCTGCGAACGGGATGTGGCAATCTGGGGGGCGATGGCATTGTTTGGCCTTCTATATGCCGCCACGGGCCGCCGTTTACCCAAAATGCACTGGATTGTGTGGATACTGGTTGGAGTGGTGCCAATCGGGTTGGATGGTTTTTCGCAATTGTTCAGCCAGATTCCCAGTGCTTTCATCCAGTCTTTCCTGCCCTATCGCGAGAGTACGCCATTTTTGCGTACTTTGACGGGTTTCCTCTTCGGTTTTTCGACTGCCTGGTTTATGTTTCCACTTATCGAAGAGTCGATGGCTGAGACGCGCCGGATACTTTCCAAGAGATTTGCAGCTCTGAAGCCGAAGTAAACCATGTCATTCCAATCCAATCAGGGAATTTGGTATTATCAATTCGAGAATCTGGGCGATAATCTGACACAGGCTGTTTTCACGCGCCGTGGCGGTCTGAGTCCGCATCCATGGGCAGCATTAAACCTGGGTGGGACGGTGGGCGATGAACCGCAACGGGTGCGTGAAAACCGTCGGCTTGCGCTGATGGCCCTCGGCTGTGATCCGGAATCTGTTTACGATGTCTGGCAGGTGCATAGTGTCAATGTGGCGATTGCCGAGGCGGCGCGTCCCCCGGGGAAACCCTATCTACAGGCGGATATCATTCTGACTGATCGGCCGGGTATAACCCTGATGATGCGATTCGCCGATTGCGTGCCGATCCTGTTGCATGACCCTGTACATAAGATCATCGGAATTGCCCATGCAGGCTGGATTGGAACAGTGAACGGCATTGCGCGGATTGCAGTGGAAGCCATGCAGGTCCACTTTGACTCAAAGCCCGACGATATTTTGGCAGCGATCGGTCCATCCATTGGTCCGGACCATTATATAGTCGGACCGGATGTGGTGTTGCAAGCACGCCAGGCTTTTGGACAGGACGCCTCCAACTTATTAGGGGAACGGGCTGGAGCAATTTACTTTGATTTGTGGGCAGCCAACCGACTGACGCTTGAACAGGCCGGTGTTAAACAGATTGAAATGGCCGATTTATGTACGGCCTGTCATACTGAGGATTGGTATTCTCACCGCGCCGAAGCCGGCCGCACCGGCCGATTCGGCGCAATCATTGCATTAAACTCGTGATTTCACGTTTGCATAAAAAAGGACATGAACGAGAGCTTAACCGCCTCCATACGTGAACGTTACCAGCACACGCTTGCCCAGATTGCTGAGGCGGCTGCCGGGTGCGGACGCGCTCCGGAAGCAGTGCGTCTGGTGGTGGTCAGTAAATCCCAGCCTCTGCAGGTTGTCCAGGCTGCGGTTTCGGCCGGGATATCCACCTTTGGTGAGAATTATGCCGAGGAAGCTGTCAAGAAGATTAATGATTTGGGGAAAACAACGCTAGAATGGCACATGATCGGTCATGTCCAAAGCCGCAAGGCTGAATTAGTGGCCGCGAACTTTGCCATGCTGCATTCGTTGGATAGCCTGAAACTTGCCGGACGGCTGGAGCGTTTCTGCAGCGAACTGAACCGGACATTGCCGGTCCTGTTGGAATGCAACGTCAGCGGCGAGGCGAGCAAATTCGGTTTTCCAGCCTGGCAGGAAGGGCATTGGTCAGACCTGGAGCACGAAATAGAACAAATCCTGGCCTTTCCCCACCTGGGTGTGTGCGGACTAATGACCATGCCGCCTTTGTTTACTAACCCGGAGTGCACGCGACCCTATTTCCAACGGCTATGCAGACTGCAGGAATTTCTGGGTAAACAATTTCCAATGGCTAGGTCCCCGCCCTTTATAGAGGCTGTATGCTTAATGTAATAGCAAATATTATCAATCTTGTTGCCAATCTATTCATATTCATAGTGATCGCCGATTCAGTGCTTTCGTTTTTCATGAGCCCTTATCATCCCATCCGAGTGACGCTGGGCCGAATTATCAACCCGTTCCTCGCACCTATCCGGCGGATTATTCCCCTGGTGGGAATGTTGGATCTAAGTCCATTGATATTGATTATTCTGGTTGAAATCCTGGCCAGAGCATTGATCAGTTTGTTATGATGAGGCAGTATATGCCTTCCAGAGACCTTCATCTGCAGGCTGGCAAACGGAGCACAACCCTGGCTTTACGGGTGATGCCGCGTGCCAGGAAGAACGAGATTGTGGCGATCTTGAATGATGGAACGGTTAAAGTACATCTGACTGCGCCCCCGGTGGAAGGAAAGGCTAATGCGGCCTTGTTAAAATTCCTGGCAGAGCTATTGGATGTCCCAATCTCGCATCTGGAAATAGTGGTCGGGATAGCCGGACGTGATAAGCTCATTTCTGTGACAGACTTGGACGCGTCAACACTTCACGAAAAAATTCTGGAACACATCCGCTAGCTATTTTCTTGCAGAATTGCTGGAATGCGGGGAAATTCTTGTTAACC
>JBEKVG010000407.1:0-4367 GCA_049514195.1 Anaerolineales bacterium
CAAGGGCATTCCCAACGGGTCAAGTGCAGCCACCATCAGTTTGACCTGCCGCAGGCTGGGGTCATCTTTGCTGTAACCGAACTGGAACAAACTGTCTTCGCCACCTGCGTGATAGCCAGAGATCGTCGTCGGGTCCAACCGCACTCGCTCCGGAGTCAATTGATACACGCGCAGAATGTTCCGTCCCAGCTCTTTCTCTATCGCTTCCCAGGTAGCTGGCTTGCTCATCCGGCGCAGCAACAATGCCAGCCGATCATCCGTGAAATCCAATTCCCGTACTTGCTGCTTGCTGATCCGTTCGATCGTCTCTTTGGCTTGACGCACCCAGGCTCGCACCGGTTGTTTGCGATGATCGCTTTGGGTGAGAATGTGCGCCAGCCAGATGCTGGCAATCCAGCCCCAACTCAGGCCTTGATGCAGGCCATGTCGGCCCAGATGATGATCAAGAACGTCTGGCAACCCCAGTCGGATCATCGTCTCAAGCAGAAGCGGAAAATCGTCAATGCGTTCCGTCGTGATGGCAATCTCAGTGGTCATCCTCTGAGATTATCAGATAATTCGCGATTTAGCCAGAATTTTCAGCGAACACTCAGTATTAATCTTCTTCATTTGCTATTTTCTCAAGATCTTCATTTTTTTATTCTTATTATCCGGCCTCTCCTATAAATCATAGTTTCAATATACTCATTATAGAACCTTCTTCATGCAAGTCAATACACTCACAATTGTCCATCTTGAAATATCCTCGTGGCCACATATAACTCTTCATTTCTATTCGCTACAATCCAAAGCCTGGTCGCGGTTGGATTGTTACGGGTTTTGAGCTATATTAACCTGCATGGAGGTAAAAATTCTGGTAAATATGCGTCCATTATTTTATGCGAAGTAGAAATGACATTTTGTTGACCTAAAAAAATCTAGGGTTTGTTTTGTTCTGCAAATCTACCCCCCACTACCCTGCAAAATACGCCTTGGCACAAACCGTCACGCGTACCTCCCGCCTGTACCCGGAGGGTGAAGGACATCGGGAGGATGTACAGCACATCTGTACCTGCCTGTCCCGTCCAAGCCACCTGTGCCTGCGACACTGCCAGCACTTGCGCACCTGTACCTGCGGTACTGGCGCAGGCAGGTACAAGTGGCGCAGGCCTTGCAAAGTACGCCCCGCAAAAAGCGCGGGGCAGGCAAGCAGGCAGGACGAGGCGGTACTGCCTGCACCGTGAGACAGGCACGATTTGCCAGAAATGAGGCTAGGATGAGAAGGGGTCTTCAGGGCTATTCAGGGGTGCATGCCACTGAAACAGTTGATACCCGACCTCACCCCGAAAGAACGCCCTGACAAAAACAGTTACGTGCCTGCGGTACCCTGGACTGGCCGTCAGGGCAGGCTGGCGCAGGCAGTGCAGGCAGGACAGGCGGGGCAAGAAGTACGGGGACAAGCGAACGGGCACTAGATGGCGACGGGATGCCACCCATCGGCCTTAAAAAAAGCCTGGTTTACTTCACCCTTTTCCCCAATGCGCTGGTCATACGTTGTAATACCGGGGAAAAATCGTATTGATCCAGGTGGACGTCCAGGATGCAAAAGCCCTCCTGGTATGCGCACGGGCGGCTGCCAAAGCTTTTTCTAAATCCTCTTCTGTATGCACCTCAAAGCCCTTGCCAGCGCCGAAAAGCTCGGGGATACGGGCATACTGCCAGGAGGAGACATCATTGAAGCCCCCATCCAGCATTGGCCGTTCGGTGCCGTAGCCAGAATTGTTGAGAACGATGACGATCGGGTTGAGATGATAACGGGCAGCAGTGGACAGCTCCCGAGGGATGGTGATATCGGCGGAGGCAAAAGTGGCGTCGCCGGTATCCGCGATGACAAAAGTGCTCTCATCGAACCAGGTTTCCAGCCGCACGAACAGCCGCTCCACCGTGATCTTTTTATCGGGCTGGGGTTGGAATACGCTCAGCGGAGCCGGGTGAGGAATTTCCGTGTCATCCCTGTGCCGAATGTCCGCCTTCAAGAGCCCCTGGAGAAAACCATTCAGATAGACGGCGTTGTAGGTATGGAAACGGATGGAGGTCTTTTCGCTGGTGGAATAGATGGATTTCCCTTGATCCAAATTCGCGGTGAAAATTCCCAGGTCGAGGTCGGTCAGGAGCACACCCAGCAGGGTGATGCAGTCGCTGCCCTCCACATACTGACGAACCTGCTCCCGGCTGATGCCTCCTTCATACAAGCCAATATACAGGGGTTCGCGCTCGCCAAAGGCAGATTTGCCCAGGATAGTGGAGGTGACCGGGATATTGGTTTTCTGCGCCAATTGCTTGAAGGCGTTTTGCATACCGTAGCGCAGCAGTTCCACCCCGGCCACCAGCACCGGTTGTTTGGCCTGGTTGATCATCTGCACTGCTTCGGACAGGGCTTCCTTGAACGGGCCTCGGTCCCAATCGGGCGGCGGCAGTTTTTCTTCGACCGGCAGGATCTTAACTGAGACCATGTCCCGGGGCAGCTCGATATAGACCGGGCGACGGTAGCAGATGCATGCAGCCAGCACGCGCTGGATCTCACTGCAGGCGGTTTCAGGGTTGTCCAGCACGGTTTGGGCAACGGTCAGTTGTTCAAAGACTTTGAGCTGGGTATCGAAGGTCTTGACCTTGTGGTGCAGCAGGGGATTATCGCGTTGTTCCCGAATTCCTGGCGCGCCGCTGATGACCACCACCGGGGATTCTTCAGCGTAGGCCTGGGCGGTGGTGTTGACCACCTTCAGGCCTCCCACTCCATATGTGATGCAGACCGCTCCCAGGCCGCGCACGCGCGCATAGGCGTTGGCGGCATAACCGGCAGCCTGCTCGTCACACGTGTTAATCACTTTTATCTTGCTTTCATATAACTGTTTGTAAAAGGCCAGCACGTAATCTCCCGGAATTCCAAAGGCGTGGCGTAATCCGTGCTCGTATAACTTTTGGATCAGGTATTCCCCGATCGTGACCTCGCCAAGTTCCATAGCAAATCCTCCAAAGAAATCAATAAACGTATATTTTGGATATATCATATCATAATATAGCCTCAGCCTGTATTCCCTGAACTCCATAAGTTAGAGAAAACATGTTGATGGACCGATAGAAAGGCGTATGAAGCAACGGATAATGGAGAGCGAAGCAGAAAAGGTCGCCGCGGCGATCAATGAAAAAGCGCGCTGGAACTAATTGCGACTGTAATTAAGAATTAAATGGAGAACGTGTTGCGTCTGACAATCATCAGATTCCCGGGTGGGTTTTGATATATAATACCATTACGTATCCGCCCTTCCAAAGAACAGAAAGGAGTCTGCCATGTCCATTGCGCGTGTGACCGAGATCAAAGCATCATCCACAGAGAGTTTCGAGGATGCCATTCAGCTGGGCATAGCGCGTTCTACGAAAACGCTGAAAAACGTCAAATCGGCCTGGATCCAGAACCAGGAAGTGCTGGTCGATGAAAAAGGAAAAATCAGCGAGTACCGCGTGCAATTGAAGGTAACGTTCTTGCTGGAAGAGTAGGAACACATTCGCAGGTACCGGAAAAGCGTCCAAAAGGCGCTTTTTGATTAGATTGTCACGCAAAATAGAGGAGGCAGTATGATTGACATCCATGTCCCAGCGTCGCTCGAATACGACATGACCAATGCCAGCCTGTTGGCAACCGAGCTAAAAAATTTGCACAGCATCGACGGAGTTGCCGAATGGAACAAAAAGGCAACGGCTGAAGTGGAAGCTCTGCCTTCCATTTTGAAAGCGATTGAAGGAAAGCAAGATAAGGTGAGCCAGGTGCTTCTCCAGGACCAGCAAGAACATGAGGCGAAACCGTTCTTTGCCAAATTATTGGACGTACGCAAAGAGCAGAAACGCTGGATGACCGAACAATCCAGGCTTGCCAGGGAAAAAGCACATATAGAAGCCTTAATTGAGCAGTTCAAGTCTGCGATCGCTTTTATGCCTAAAAATCTTGACGACGTAGAAGCATTAATAAAAGAAAGCGAGCAACAAAAGGATGAATTACTAACAGAAAAAAAGGCTGTAAATGATCAAATGTCTTCCATCCGTGTGGAGGCCAGGCAACAAACAGCCAACACCAATTATGGTAATTATGGGAAAGGGGACAGGCGTCGAATCAGGCTGAACAAAGAATCCGCGCTACGACCACAAGAAAGTCAAAAAGCAGCCATCAAGAGACAAGTAAAGGAACTCGAACAAGTCATTAATTGGTTGGAGAGATTTAAGTAAGAAAACCGGTGGGCTGATAGTATGGTAGAAAGACTGTGAAGCAATCAGTCATAGAAAGCGATGCAATAAAGATTGCCGCAGCGATCGAAGCGGACATCCAGTCACTCCCG
>JBEKVG010000408.1:0-2701 GCA_049514195.1 Anaerolineales bacterium
ATCCGACCAGTGTCACTGCGAGCGCAGCGAGGCAGTCTCCTCATTGCTGGGGATTGCTTACCACTTCGTGGCACAAGTCGGCGGAAGTGCGCCGCCTCGCACCTGTACCTACGGTACAGGCACAGGCAATGACAATCCACCAATGTCACTGCGAGCGCAGCGAAGCAGTCTCCAAATCAGCCGTGGGATTGCTTCGGCGGAAAGGCGCCGCCTCGCAATGACAATCCACCAGTGTCACTGCGAGCGCAGCGAAGCAGTCTCCGCATTGCTGGGGATTGCTTCGGCGGAAGTGCGCCGCCTCGCAATGACAGATACTTTATCTCTCGTACAGCCAGTTTAATTCTTTGATTTTTGCCTGCAATGGCTCACTCAATGCCTGCGGGTCCATGCGCCATTCCCAGTTGCCACCCAGATGGGAGGGGAAATTCATGCGTGCCTCGGTTCCCAGTTCCAGGAAATCCTGCAAGGGGGCTAAGGCGAAGACCGCCACCGAGCCCCAGGCAGTCCTGATCAGGTCCCAGACAAATTGATTGCCATCCACATGCAGGTAACGGAGGGCAAATTCCTTTTCCTCATCCGGGGCAGACGCGTACCAGCCACGCGTGGTATCGTTATCATGCGTGCCGGTGTAAACGGTGCATTCCCATGGATAGGAATGCGGCAGGAAGGGATTATCCGGGCCAGAGAAGGCAAACTGCAGAATCTTCATTCCTGGAAAACCAAACTGGTCCCGTAAAGCCACCACATCGGGCGTGATGACACCCAGATCTTCAGCCAGGATAGGCAGACTGCCCAGCTCCGCCTGAATAGCGTTGAACAGGTCCGCCCCTGGACCGGGCACCCAGCGGCCAATTTCGGCGGTCGGTTTCCCGGCCGGCACTTCCCAGTAGCCGGCAAAGCCCCGGAAATGGTCAATTCGCAAAATATCCACCAGTTTTAGCGTGGCGCGCATGCGTTCCAGCCACCAGGCATAACCGCTGGCTTTATGAATCTCCCACTTGTAGAGCGGATTGCCCCATAACTGGCCGGTCGGAGAGAAATAATCGGGCGGGACACCCGCAACAACTGTCGGCTGGCCGGTCTTGTCCAAGTAGAACAAATCCGGATGCGCCCATACATCCGACGAATCGTAGGCCACGAAGATCGGGATATCGCCGATGATCTGCAGCCCCTTTTCATGGGCATAATTTCGCAGGGCCTTCCATTGACGGAAGAAGAGGAATTGGAAAAACGAATGCCGTAATGCGCTAGAAGAAAGCGACTCATGCGCTTCCCGCAGGGCAACGGCTTCACGCAGGCGCAGATCGGTCGGCCAACCGCCCCAGGAGCCGCCCGCGTGGGTTTCCTTGAGCGCCATAAAAAGGGCATAGTCGTCCAGCCAGGCGGCGTTTTCAGTGCGAAAAGAATCGAATTCAGCCTGGAGGCGGCGTGGGCCAGTCGTGAAACGTCGAAAAGCCTTTTCCAGCAAGGCGGGCTTCCAGAGATACAAGCGGCCAAAATCCACCTTCCGATCATCCCAGGCTGGCATATTCGAGAAATCTTCGCGGGTCAGCAGACCCTCTTCGAGCAGCACTTCCGGACTGACCAGATAAGGATTTCCCGCAAAAGCGGAAAAACATTGATAGGGCGAATCGCCATAACCAGTCGGGCCGAGGGGCAGGACCTGCCAGAGTTTGCAGCCGCAACCGGCCAGCCAGTCCAGCCAGCGGTAGGCGGCCGGACCAAGGTCACCGATTCCATAAGGCCCAGGCAGGCTGGTTGGATGGAGCAGGATTCCCGAAGCACGTTTAAATTTCATATGGCAGCCTTTTGGTTTGAATGATTTCGCCCGATTTTGCCACCGGTCCAGTGTAGTCCGAGGCGATGACGTCGACGCTGATTTCTGCGCCGGGTTCCACCAGCATGCCGGCCGGTACATCGCTGTTCTTGCCGATGACGGTGAGCAGGACGGTGGGATTGGCGATGCCACCCCCAATGCGGGCATGCGAGCCTACGTGGACGCGTTTATCGATGATGGCACGCTCGATGACTGCCCCACTTTCGATGATGGTATCGGTCATGATGATGGACTCACGCACCACCGCCCCCGAGCCGATGACGACGCCCGGGGAAAGGACGCTGCTCTCCACACGCGCGCCTTCCTGCAAATAACAGCCATCCGACAGCATGCTGGCATAAATATCGGCACTGACCGGTATGCGCGATGGGGGCCGCTCCTCCGTGCGGGTGTGGATGATCCAACTGCGGTCGTAAAGTTTGAGCAGCGGGTTGGGACTGAGCAGGTCCATGTGCGCCTGCCAATAAGAATTGATGGTACCCACATCCATCCAGTAACCGGTGAAGGGAAACGCAAAGATGCGCGTCTCGCTTTTGATGAGGCGCGGCAGGATATCTTTGCCAAAATCATGCGAGGAATCTGCGCGCTGGTGATCTTCCCATAGGGTGCGATCGAGCAGATTGAAGTTGAACAAGTAAACGCCCATGTTGATCAGGTCGGAAATCGGCTTTTTCGGCTTTTCGACGAACGCTTTCACGTGGTACTCCTTATCCACCTTCAGAACGCCAAAACGGGAGGCTTCTTCGATCGGGACACGGATGGTCGCCATCGTCAGTTCCGCCTGGTTGGCCAAGTGGTACTGGATCATCCGGTCATAATCCATGGTGTAGATGTGATCGGCGGAAAGGATCAGGATGAGTTCAG
>JBEKVG010000409.1:0-2676 GCA_049514195.1 Anaerolineales bacterium
CTGCATGGATCATGGCGCGCACGGGCGTGTCTTTGATTCCAATTGTCCCTATCACACCCGCCAATGCACCCAGCCAGTGGGTGGCATTGATCATCTCTGGCCCGGAAATGCCGGGGAAAAGGTACTTGGCTCCACCCGACATACCGACCACCTCGTGGGGAAAGGTCGGACCGAGGATGATAATCTCCTCGTATTCCAAGGCGGCCTTATTGATCCGGATCTCAACCTGTTCTGGCAAGGACGGGTGCCAGTTTTTACCTGCAATCTGCCTGATCTCGTCTTGCTCCATGGTGCCAAGGCTTCCCAGCGCCGCCGGGTCATCCCAAGCGTGATTGAGCAGACCGACACGTTTGTAGATGTTGGCCCTCTCCTCGGCGGTGATTCCAACTAGCCGGTTCATGGCTTCCTGGGACAGGCCTGGATGCGTCCCAAGCGCCACCATGAAATCCAAATGGTGGGCATCTTGCAAGATCTCAACTAGCATGCGGAATAAATCGGGTAAGGGCAGTGAACGGGTGTGGTCCGGTACCAGTACCAGCACCTTTTTCCCCGAAAATTTTCCACCCAGACCTTTCTGCAGGGTCTCCTTAATAATTTGTTGGGTCAGGGTATTAGATGAAGAAACTGCTTGTATATCTATCATACTTTATACCTCGCAGAAAATATTTCCTGGGTTAGCTCTATCCCTGGCTTGCGTGGTCAAGATTGACTAGAGGCCGCTGTATGCCGAAAAGCCGCCATCGACCGGTACAACGATCCCGGTGACGAAGGCGGAAGCTGCCGAAAGCAGCCATAGCATCGGGCCCACCAGATCCTCAGGATTGCCGAAACGGGCCATGGGTGTGTGTTCAAGGACAGACGTTCCACGCTTGGTCAGGGTTCCGGTTTCTTTCTCCGTCAGTAAAAAGCGGTTCTGTTCGGACAGGAAAAAACCTGGTGCAAGGGCGTTGACACGGATATTGGGGGAATACTCCTGCGCCATGTGAACAGCTAGCCATTGGGTGAAATTGCTGACCCCCGCTTTGGCTGCTGAATATGCGGGGATGCGCGTCAACGGGCGAGAGGCGTTCATCGAGGAGATATTCAGGATCACACCTTGCTTGCGCTCGGCCATGTGCCGCCCAACAATTTGCGACGGCAAGATGGTCCCCATCAAGTTTAGATCGAAGACCCAACGCAGGGCCTCAGGCGACAGGTCGAAGAACGACCGGGTGGCATCCGTTGAGGCAGCTGGTTTATTTCCACCCGCGCCGTTGATCAAGCCATCGATGCCTCCAAACTCTACAATCGATCGTTCCACCGCTTGCTGAATGGAGATTGGTTCAAGGACATCACACTGCACGGCGATGGCTCGCCCCGCCCCCTCAGCGTGGGGGGAGAGCTGGACAGCAGCATTTGCCCCTTCCAGGCTGCGATCAAGAATGGCCACGTTAGCACCCAACTCGACCAGTGCGCTTGCCATTGTGCTGCATAGCACCCCACCACCGCCTGTGACCAGGAAATTCTGGCCGCTGACATCATATAGTTTCGAACGCGGTTTTGAATCCATTTGGTTTTACTCCTTTATCGAAGAATCAGACGCAACTTCTTAAAAATGATAAGCACGTTTTGCCAGGCCCTCGGCAAGCTCCTGAGCCATTTGCACAGCTTCGTCATGATCGATATCTCCACGAACCTCCAGGCCGGCCAGCCAGTTGGCAGAAGCGCGCCGCCAGACATCATGCCGGGCTGGGATGGATGGAAACGCACGCGTGTCATCGTTAAAACCGGCGGTATTGTACATGCCTGCAGTCTCCATCACCTGATCAAAGTAACGCCGCATGCCATTCCAAGAGTCATGGAACCACCAGGGCGGACCAAGCCGGAGGCACGGATAAGCACCTGCCAGGGGTGCCAGTTCGCGGGAGTAGTTGGTTTCGTCCAGTGTGAAAAGGATCAATGTGAAATTAGGCTGATTGCCAAAACGTTCCAACAGCGGATGCAGGTTGTAGGTAAACTCGGATTGAACCGGGATGTCAAAGCCGCGATCCGGGCCAAAGCGGTTAAAGATGTCGGAGTTGTGGTTGCGATAAATGCCTGAGTGGATCTGCATAACCAGTCCGTCTTCCACACTCATGCGCGCCATTTCAATCAGCATATGGGCGATGAATTGGACGGTATCCGTTGCAGTAGCTTCACCCTTCAAGGCGCGCTGGAAGATGGCTTCCACCACCTCGGGTGAAAGAGTTCCGGTCGCCGGGCTGAGTACGCCGCAGTCTATGGCGGTCGCACCCATGGATTTAAAGAAAGCCCGGCGCTGTTCCAGAGCCTTTATATAGGCGGAGTAGCCCGTGATATCCATCCCGCTGGCTTCGCCCAGGTGTTTAATGTTTTCACGCCAATGTGGATCATCCAATTTCACCACATTATCCGGACGGAACGTGGGCACGATATGCCCTTTCCAGCCTGAGGCGCGCATTGCCTGGTGATACTCGAGGGAATCATAGGCTGAATCTGTGGTTGCCAGGATTTCGATGTTGAACCGCTCAAATAAAGCCCGCGGGCTGAAGGCTTCCCCCTTCAATTCCTGTTCAATTTGGTCGTAAATGGAGTCTGCGGTATCTGCGCTTAGTTTTTGGGACACGCCAAAAACCACTTCCAGCTCATACGACAACCACATGCCAGATGGCGTGCCGC
>JBEKVG010000410.1:0-4325 GCA_049514195.1 Anaerolineales bacterium
GCCTCGGTTACCGGATGTTCAACTTGTAGGCGGGTATTCATTTCTAGAAAGTAAAAATTCTTATCTTTATCAACCAGAAACTCGATCGTGCCAGCATTTGCGTAATTTACAGCTCGAGCCGCCTGGATGGCCACTGTTCCCATTTGTTGACGTAAATCTTCGTTGTCAGCGAGCAATGGGGAGGGAGACTCTTCGATGAGTTTCTGGTGGCGCCGCTGGATCGAACACTCTCGTTCACCGAGATGAATAACATCTCCATATTGGTCAGCCATGATCTGGAACTCGATATGGCGAGCTGACGCTATGTATTTCTCCAGATAGACATTCCCATCCCCAAAGGCGGATTCGGCCTCGCGTCGCGCTGACTGGAGCAATTCCGGCATTTCCTCCGCGTTCCGGACTTCGCGTATACCCTTCCCGCCGCCTCCTGCAGTCGCTTTAAGCAGTAACGGAAATCCAATTTTTGGAGCAATGGCAAGCAAATCCTCATCCCGGAGAGGTCCTTCGCCTTCTGTTCCGGGCACAATCCTCACTCCTGCCTTGGCAACCGTGGTACGTGCAATGGCTTTATCGCCCATGGAAGCGATTGCTGAAGGCCTGGGACCAATGAAAACCAACCCGGCATCCATACAAGTTGCGGCAAAGTCAGGGCGTTCGGCCAGAAACCCATATCCGGGATGGATGGCATCCGCTCCGCATTTGCGGGTAATGTCTATGATTTTTTCACCGCGCAGGTAAGAATCCCGTGCCGGTGATGGTCCGAGTAAATAGGCCTCGTCCGCATACCGGACGTGCATCGCTTGTCGGTCTGCTTCGGAGTAAATGGCAACTGTCTTGATACCAAGTTCCCGGCAAGCACGCTGGATACGGACGGCTATCTCGCCACGGTTAGCAATAAGCAGTTTCTTGAACATACTAAATTTGAGGCATTACACTCAGCTTTTTTTCACCGACAAATTCAGAGAAGAATCGGAGTTGTAAATTAAGTTGTTCGGCAAAGAGTTGTCGGCCGGTGGGTGTATAGAGTGGATTTTCCTCACGATACTGTTCGAGCCGCTGAATTCGTTCATTCAATTTAGTAGCCAATTTTTCGTAATCATCAATATCTGAAAAGCACCATTGAAGGATACGGTATGGTCCAAAACGGTCCACGTTATCGGCATCACTGACCACTCTTGACTCAGGTGTTTCAAGGTTATTTTCATCCACATGAGAAGCAATTGAGTAACAGATATTCTTTATTTGTTTACGGCTGTAGCCAAGGCTCTTTAAAAAAGGCCCTGCTTTCTCTGCCCCCATGCGTCCGTGGTCCCGACTGTTTTCCGCATCAGTATCAAACCAGGCTATATCATGTAGCAGGCAGGCTGCTACAACCAACTCCACATCGATGGCTTCATTTTCGGCGATAACCTTGCCAAATTGTGCCACGCGCAATGTATGCTGCCAGCGGTAATCCACACCAGAGAGATAGCGGGAAAGGTTAGCTTTATCCTTTTTAGTGCGTTTCTGATAGCTGTCATTCAAATAAGTGTGCGAATATTCAGCGATTTTTTGTATGCGATTGTTTGTTTTGTTGGTCATATTTTTTAAACCTTTAGCTTCCAGTTTGGTCTCATAAAGGAATGTTTCCATGTTTTTTGGAAGGGTTGGAATCGCGCTTATTCTTTAGCATTTCTAGTGATGTCATCTAGGTACCCTCGCTCGGCAGCCACGTAGGGATTGGAAAACTTTTCGCGATATTGGCTTGTCAGTGTCGCTTTCATCTCCGCAGGATTATCAGCCTTTTCCATTTCCTTTCGGAAGATGATGCTGACTGCTCCTTCTGGACCCATCACGGCGATCTCTGCGCTAGGCCAGGCCAGGTTTATATCCCCACGTAGATGTTTGCTAGACATGACAATGTATGCCCCACCATACGCTTTACGCAGGATGATTGTAACTTTTGGGACGGTTGCCTCACAATAGGCATGCAATAGCTTCGCGCCCGATCGGATGATACCGCCATGTTCCTGTTGGGTTCCAGGCATGAAGCCAGGTACATCCACAAGTGTGACGATAGGGATATTGAATGCATCACAGAAACGAACAAATCTCGCAGCTTTCTCACTCGCGTCGATGTCAAGCACACCTGCCAGTATTTGCGGCTGGTTCGCCACAAGCCCGACCGAGTGTCCACCCAGGCGGGCAAAGCCAACAACGATATTCTGGGCAAAAGCCTCCTGGATTTCATAGAACTGGCCGCTATCTACTACGCAATGGATAATTTCCTTAACATCGTAAGGTTTACCAGGATCGTCAGGAATAATGGAGTCAAGCGTCTCATCTGTACGCAGCGGGTCATCACCGTTGGGTATAAAGGGTGGATCCTCCATATTATTTTGTGGCAAGTAGCCGAGTATTTTTCGAATAAGGAACATTACATCCGCTTCACTTTCGGAGGTAATATGGCAGACCCCGGATTTTTCAGCATGGACATCTGCTCCGCCAAGTTCGTTGGCAGACACCTGTTCGTGAGTGACAGCTTTAACTACATCTGGACCAGTCACGAACATATTCGATGTACCTCGCACCATGAAGACAAAGTCGGTCAGAGCTGGTGAATAAACTGCACCGCCGGCACAGGGTCCGAGAATTACCGAAATCTGGGGGATGACGCCGGATGCCAGAGTATTGCGCAGAAATATTTCTGCATATCCAGCCAGCGATACCACTCCCTCTTGGATTCTGGCACCTCCGGAATCGTTCAACCCAATGATCGGCGCACCATTCTTAAGTGCCATATCGAGAATCTTGCAGATTTTCTCAGCATGCACTTCTCCCAAACTGCCGCCGAATATAGTGAAATCCTGTGAAAAGACATATACCAGCCGTTCATCAACAGTACCCCAGCCGGTTATTACGCTGTCACCCAAATATTTCTGTTTTTCCAATCCGAAATCATGCGTTCGGTGGACAACAAACGGGTCGGTTTCATGGAAAGAGCCTTTATCGAGTAACAGGTCAAGACGTTCTCGGGCGGTTAATTTACCTTTCTTGTGTTGCGCCTCAATTCTCTCTTGGCCTCCGCCTTGTCGGGTGTTGGCTTTGCGCTCACGTAGGTTCTGGATTCTAGGGTTATCGCTCATATACATCTCTCTTGAAATACTGATTTGTTCTATGCGAAAATAGGATGAAAAATATTATAACCAGTACGATGATATTTATGATCATAGCAAACGACAAATTGGAATGGGGTTCTTGTAGGATCAATCGATCGAGCCAATACCAGGCTGTATAACATGCCGTTCCATATATGGCTGCTATCCTTCCCCAGCTTTTTCCGCGCCATAGGCCCCATACAAGAAATAATCCGGTGATAAGCCATACCCCACCACTGATGCAAATATATAATTGGTATGCGCCATACTCTTCCAGGGTCTTCCAAAAGTAGATTGTTTCACTCAGGCGCAGGCCGTTAATTACTGCCACGAACAACATCATCAGTGCCAGGATACTTACGCGGACGGGGCGTTTGGTTTCCGCAGAAGATATCATCTTGGGGGAATGATATATGAGTAGTATAAAACTTCCTGTTTGTAGCGTCTTTGGATTGTTTCCCAAGTTCCACCGGTATATTTCTGAGAAATTGTCACCAGGTCATTGTGGTTTTCAGGTATTGCAACGAAAATATCTTTTTTCCCTGGCCGGAGAGCCAGGCTGGCGATTTTGTCGCTTGTCAAATCGAATAAACCATTTTCAGGAGCCAGGAAAACCGTCGTGGGAAAGGCCGCAAATACTCTTGGTATTCCAAATAGGTACAGGTCATAATTAGGTCCTAGACGCTGCAATTCAAGGCCAGTTTCTTGTCCAACTTCACCATTGGCATCCTGGTTATAATCCTGGGTATAGTAAACGCCAAAGAAGAAGGTGATATTCTGGCCTATAAGGATCAGAACAAGTATTGCACTGATAATTTTCTGCCATTGTTGGTTAATTAATTTCATTCGCAGAAGGTAATCGGTGAATTTAAAAATTCCCAATCCAATGAGGAGTGCAACGGCTGGAAGAGACATGATCAGCCTGGAATTAGCTGGTGCGTCTTGAGTCATAAAGCCACCGAAAAAGACCACTGACCAGAACCAGACGATTAAGGTCATCATCTTCAGATCGAAGATTTTAAAGAAGGCGTACCCCATCCCAAAAAGGAAAAAGATTGATCCCAAGATGGTCAGGTAAGGCATGGGGGAATTTAAGATATTACCAGACGCAGGTTCGGAAATGTAAATTAAAGTCGTATCAGCGAAATGTTTTAAAAGGAATGCAGAGATGCTTAATCCCGCATTTTG
>JBEKVG010000411.1:0-2652 GCA_049514195.1 Anaerolineales bacterium
ATAACTTCGCCGGGCACAGAAGCCTGCGGAGAGTCGTTGCCGAGCACAGAAACTTCTATCTCACGGGCATCTACACCGCGTTCTACCAAAACACGCCGGTCAAAAGTGGCAGCTTCTAGCAGGGCCTCGCCCAGGTCGCCGCGGTGGTTGCATTTGGTGATGCCAACTGAGGAACCCAGGTTTGCCGGTTTGATGAACAAAGGATAAGCTGCCACTGTTTCGGCCCTTTGGATCACATTTTCAATATCACTTTCGATCTCACTCCGCAAGACGATAACGGATTCAACCGTAGGGATTCCAATGGCGTGCATTACTTCCTTGAAGACACCCTTATCCATGCCGATGGAGGAGCCAGTCACACCTGCACCTACGTAGGCAAGGTCCGCCATTTCGAGCAGGCCTTGTAGGGTACCATCCTCGCCATACGTGCCGTGCAGAACCGGGAAGACCACATCCAGGTCGGTGAGCTTCTCGCACCCGTACGCCTGCCCCTGCCTGCCCCAGTCCTTTTGGGGTTCATTGGGGGTTGGGTGTTCGAGCGTCTGCGTATGATCTGTGGAGCGTAATATATACAGGCCCGGATTGGATGGATCAGGTAAGATAGTGCAGGGGAGTAATTTTTCGGTTTGCCCCTTTTCCATTGCCAGGCGGGCATCCGGCCCAGTCAGCCAGACGCCTGCATGGGTGATGCCGACCTCGAAAACCTCGTATTTTTGCGGATCAAGTACGCCGAGCACAGACCGCGCTGAATCCAGCGAGACTTCATGCTCACCCGACCGTCCACCAAACAGGACGGCGATCTTCAACTTACGGTCTGTCCAAATATTATTGTTTATCATTGCTTATTCACTACTCTGTAATCTTTACTCACTATTTCCTCTTACCAATCACCGATTAATTCCACTTCAAGTTCAAGGTGGATTCCAAATTTATTCAGAACAGTTTTCTGCGCCAATTCAATCAAGGCTCGCATGTCAGAAGCTTTCGTTAGACCACTATTGATGAAGAAGTTGGCGTGTTGGCTGCTGATCATGGCATTTCCAACGCTTTTTCCTTTCAGTCCGGCTGCCTCGATCAATCGCCCGGCTTTGTCACCTGGTGGATTTTTAAACATCGAACCCATACTTGCGCCGGGTGGCTGGGTAGCTCGCCGCTGGATGGAGAATTGCTCCATTTTGCTCTGAATGACTTGCCGGTCGCCGTGACTCAGAACCAGCTCGGCCGAAAGGATGAGAACTGGCAGATGTTCGCGCTTCAGCCGGCTGGAGCGATAACCATATTCCATCTTGTCCACTGGCCAGGTCTGATGTCCATGTTGGCGATGGAATACATCCACCGAAATCACATTCCTGGCCATCTCTCCGTCAAAGGCTCCAGCGTTGCCGTAAATCGCCCCGCCCAGAGATCCGGGAATGGCTGCTGCCCATTCAAAACCAGCCAACCCTAGGCGCGCTGCCCGCTGGGCGATGTCATTGGGGTTGACCCCTGATTCAGCGTGTACGGTGGGAGGTTCAAGCTGTGAATTGAATTTCAACAGCCTCGAGCGGTTGATAATGACCACGCCGCGTACACCTAAGTCGCTGACTAGCACGTTCGAACCACCTCCCAGCAGGATGAAGGGTATTTCCATCTCCCATAACTTCCTGGCCGTCTGCGTCAATTCATTTACCGTGTGGACGAAGACCAGCACGTCGGCTGGGCCGCCGATGCGCGCGACGGTATAGCCAGAAAGTGGAACATTCTCCTGCATCCGATCGCCAAAGATAGTGCGCATTGCAGAGAGGCTATCAGGGTTCATATCGAATATTCGTTTCTGCTTATGCATCGCGAAGCTCCTTCAGATTGGCCAGTACATTGGTACTAATCTGGTCGGCATCCCCGGCGGAGAGGACCAGCAAAACGTCGCCAGGGTGAAGATGCATGATCAGAAAATTGGTTACTTCCGATAAATCGGCGATGAAATGCGCCGGCCTGTGCATGGCATCCACGATCTTTTTTGAAGAAAACGCTTGCTTAGGCTCACGCGCCGGGTAGACTTCGGTCACAATGACCTCATCTGCATCGCTGAATGAATTGGCAAAATCATCGAACAGCAATTGCGTGCGTGAGTAGGTATGCGGCTGCCAGACCACCCAGAGAGGCGATCCGGGATAGCGATACCGTGCAGCTGCCAGTGTGGCCTGGATTTCAGTTGGATGATGCGCATAGTCGTCGATGACAATTATTCCATTCGCCTCGCCCCGGACTTCGAACCGGCGTCTGGTCCCAACGAACTGTCCCAATGCCTGGGCAGCCTGTACGAGAGACAGGTCGAGTAACTTGGTCACTGTTAAGGCTGCCAGTGCATTCAGGATATTATGTTTACCGGGAACCTGCAATTCAACGGTCACCGAATTTCCCAAGATGCAAGCATTGAAAGTGAAGCCGCCTTTTCTGTTGACCGAGATGAGGCTGGCATAAGCCTCTACCTTTCGACCATGGCCAGCGATTGGCTCGAGACCATAGAGAAGCACGGCTTTGCTGATCTTTTCGGCTTTTATTGCCAATGCATATGCGCCAGGGTCTTCGGCGCAGGCAATCAACGTCCCATCTAGTGACAGATGGTTTACAAATTCCGTGAAGGCGGCCTGGAGGTCTGCCAGGGTGGGGTAA
>JBEKVG010000412.1:0-2625 GCA_049514195.1 Anaerolineales bacterium
CATGGATCAAGGCATGCTCTTTTTTTTCAACCGGAGCAGCTTTGAATGCCAGAAAAAAGATCACAATGAGCAGAGCGATAGAGAAGAGCATACTATTTTCCGTTAATTGTTTTTTCGAAGATGTATTGGGTGAAATGAGTTCACCACCAATCTCTTTTCTATAACCAAGAGGGTGATTATCCTGCCTTTCCAAGAGAACGTCAAGGATATGTCAAGATGGGCCAAAAAAGTGTCAATAATATGTCAAGGCTGTTGGAGGCGGAAAAGAATGCATATGGGAGCATATTCCAAAATAAATGGGAGGGTTGTTATTGCAAAATAACGGGAATTATTAAAACCAAAACGAGTTGCCTGGTAAAGCAACTCGTTTTTGGATCAGGTTGGGGATGTTCAGTCCGATTTACCTTCCTCATCCCCGGGGGCGGTCTGGCGGGGCGCGCCACCCAGTTTGGGAGGCCTTGGGTTGTTGTCGAGGTATTGCTCGAGTATGGAGGGCGCATTGGGATTATCAACATGCAGGGCATGGTCGTAGTCCCCGGCCACGACGGGCGGGTCGTAACGCACCGGACGATTGATCCCAAAGAACTGCCAGAAACGGGCGATCCCCACCAGCAGGCTGTAGCGGTATTCCTGCATTTTGAGGGATTGCCATTCGACAATGGAGGCCATGGCACCCCGGATACGCGCCTTCTCGCGCACGATGCGGTGGATCTGCTTCGGATCCCGATATCCAAGGGGAGATAGTATGATGAGGTGCGCTGACAGGAACAATATAGAGAAGGAGATTAACCGCACCCAACCGCCCTCTTCCCACTTACCGATGATCTGGAATACCCAGACTGAGGCTGCCAGGATAGCTACAAAGAGTGCCGCGCGCGAACCCCAGCGGCGCGCCCAACCTTTTGCATTCTGCAGAAGATGCTGTCGAATGGCCAGTCCCATGATCGTGATCGGCATGAATACCCCCACGCCATAGAAGGGAGCCGCGACATCGGTCTTTCCTTTAACCAGCAACATGATGATAACGGCTAGTCCAAAGGTGATCGTGACTGAGCGGGTAAAAGTTCCGCGCTTATCCCGGTAGATGATGACCTCGGGAATTTCCCCGATGGCCACATCCCGCCATTCAGTGGCCTGGGCATCCTGGAGGGCGGTCATGGAGGCAAATGCCAGCAGGACAACAGCCAATCCCTGGTAGACCCAGTAGAGGAGTGCCCCACCCGGAATCTGTCCAAAGCCGATCCAGGCTAGGTTCCCGACCAGTGTTCGGCCAAGCGTGCCGTCGAAGACATTGAAATGGATGGCAAAGTGGGTCAGAATGATGGTTGTCACACCACCGTAAAATAGAAAAGCGGTTTGCACGAAGCGGCCGACGCCTGTTTTTCCACTATAGAAGCCCCAGATCTTGTTCAGCCGGGGTAAATGAATCTTTCCCCATTTGACCAGGGCAACATCTTCATTGATGACGAACTGGATGCCGTTCGACATGGCTTCCAACCCGCTCAACGCGACCATACCTTTCATTGATCCTGTGATAATGTGATAAATGGCGTCAGCCAATGTTGCAGATTTTGGTAGAGCCATTGCAGCCGCGGGTGGTACGTTATTATGAACGGCCGCGATGAGGCCACCCCAGTTCACGAGCGTTAGCATTAAAAAGACTGCTAAAAACCCAAAGCTGATGAATGAAGATTCGCCACGGCCCCGTATAGTAAGGAACCAGGTAACCGCAGCCAGAACAACGCCAATGCCAAAGTGCCAGTACCAGGCGGCATTATAAGAATTTGTAATGGAGAGTAACTGATCGGAGCCGGAGAGAGCTGAAACCACGATTGTCAAAACATAATCTTCGATGAGGGTGACCGCAACCATCAAACTGAGAGTCGGCTTCAGGTAGCGCATGGAAGCAGTATAGGAACCGCCTCCTTCGTTGAAAGGAGCGAGCGAATACATGTACAGCAGCCCAAAACAGATATTGGCAAAGGCGATCAAACCTGCCCCGATGTAGCCCCACACCTGTAAACCATAGGGCCACAGGACGCTCATCAGTTCACCAGTACCATAGTAATATGAAGTGAAGAAATCTATGCCAAAGAGGGCCAGGGCAGCCAGCATGAAGATCTGCCCAGCGCCATGAATCTGGGCATGATCCTTTTTTTCGCGAGGAGCAATGCGAAAAGCAATAAAAATGATGATGATCAACAATCCAATGGAGAAGAGCACTTGTTTCCTTGTGAGTGTGAAGTTATAAAAATTTAAAAAATCTTAGATTCAATCGTATTAGCGACTTCCCTGCGCGGACCGCAGGACTGTGCAGTCGCTCTTTTATCTCATGAAAAGCAAATTCATTCCGCAAAATGAACGGCTGTCCCCTCCGGGGATGATAAAGCCTTTACTACAACCAGGTCCAATTTCAAGTGGTCTTAAGGCGGTACCCCACGCCCGGTTCGGTCACGATGTAGCGCGGCCGGGAGGGATCCGTTTCGAGCTTGTGCCTCAGGTTGCTGACGTTGACCCGGAGCAGGTGCGAACCTTCCTCGCCGCTGCCACTTTCGCTGCCCCAGATGGAGCGGATCAACTGGTCATGGGTCAGAACCTTACCGGCATGCTGGACCAACTGGCGCA
>JBEKVG010000413.1:0-2620 GCA_049514195.1 Anaerolineales bacterium
ACCGTGGCCGGACGAACAGTCAATATACTCGCTTCCGTTTATGTCCCACAGAGAAGCACCCAGCCCACGCTCGATGACGATCGGCTGTTTATTATACAGGCCGGAGGTATGTTTGTTCTCGGTAGCAATAATATCCATTAATATTTCCTCAGTTGAATTATGAATTTTTCCTGCATTCGTCACGTAATGATCGTTCCCTTGCCAGCCAAAGCCTCCGAGATGGGGTTTGGTACTCTTCCATCTGCAATGATCACGCGACCTACACCTCTCTGGAGCGCTTCCTGGGCACCCAGCACCTTCTTCTTCATCCGGCCTTGGGCGTAGGTCAGGGCTTCTTCTAGATTTTGAAGCGGCAGACTGCGGATGAGCGTGCTCTCGTCCGGGAAGCTGCGCATCAAACCGGGGGCTGCGGTCAGTAACAAAAGAGTCCCGGCTTGCAGTGCCCCAGCCACCATGGCAGCAGCCCGGTCAGCATCCACGTTGAGGGCTTCGCCCTCCGCACTTACTGCCAGCGGGGCGAGCACTGGCAGGTAACCAGTCCCCAGCAAAGTTTGTAAAAGTTGGGTATTGATGCTTTCGATTTTTCCGGTGTAATCGTCCCGGATGATCTTGCGCTTGCCGTTCTCGATGCTCTGGATGGTATCCTTACGGGTGGCAACCATCAGCCTGCCGTCGAGGCCACTCAAACCCAGGGCATTGACTCCCAATTGCTGGAGTTGTTCGACTAGCAATGTGTTGACTTTGCCGTTGACGGCCATGGCAAAAATCTCCAACGTACGGCGGTCGGTATATCGGGAAGAGTAACCTGAAGGGGAGGTGATGAAGCGCGGCGGGTAACCGACCGCTTCGCCCAACTGGTTGGCCTCCGCCGAACCACCGTGAACCAGTACAAGACGCTGGCCCTGGGAAAGCAGTCTGGCGGCATCCTGGCAGACGGCTGAGAAATCCACGCCCACCGTTCCGCCGAGTTTCACCACAATGATATTATTGCCCATCGAGATTCTTCAAATCTGCATCTATCATTCTGACTTCTGCTAAATAGGATGCAGGCCAGGAAATTCCAGCCCCAACGTTTCGTCAAAGCCCATCATCAGGTTCATGCACTGAACCGCTGTGCCGGAAGCGCCCTTCATCAGGTTGTCAATGGCACAGATGGAGACAACATGCCCGCTGGCCTCATCCAGGTCGAAACCTAGGTCGGCGTAATTCGAACCAGCCAGGATTTTCGGTTCCGGTACCCGGTAAATGCCGCGTTGTTCCTTGACAATGCGCACGAAGGGATTTTCGGCAGCCATGGCACGGTAAGCGTTCCACAGATCTTTGGTAGTTATGCTCGGTTTGACAATAGCGTGGGCGGTTGCCAAAATGCCTCGTACCAGGTCCACAGACGTCATGGTCAGGGCAACATTCGGCAGGCCAAGTTCCTGGATGACTTCCGCAGTGTGACGGTGCCCGAAGGCGGAGAATGTGCGAATCACCCCGGATCTTTCAGGGTGGTGCGTACCGGGATTGCCTTCCGCACCGCCCTCGGAGGAACCCACCTTGAGCTCAACGATGATCTGTTTCTCGATATCCAACAAGCCGGCCTTGACCAGCGGAAGCAAGGCCAGGTTGCAGGCGGTAGCATTGCAGCCTACACCACTGGCGTAATGTGCGCCACGCAGCTCCTCACGATGCAGTTCGGGTAGACCATAGACGAACCTCGCCAGCCATTCGGGCTTTGCATGCGGCGAACCGTACCAGCGTTCGTACTCTTTTGGATTGTGCAGGCGGAAATCCGCCGACAGATCAACAATAGTGGGAGCGAGACTGGCGAATTGATCAATTTTTTGTTGGGCTGTCCCGTGGGGCAGAGCCAGGAATAGCAGGTCAACCGGCTCAATGTTCTCGGGGTCAGTGAATTTGAGGATTGTCTGCTTGCGCAGGTTGGGGTGTATCTGATAAACATATTCGCCCAGGTGGCCGCGTGAGCTTACCTGGGCGACTTCGATTTCCGGGTGGGCAATTAGCAGGCGGAGAAGCTCTCCCCCGGTGTAGCCAGACCCGCCGACGATGGTGGCTCGAATCATAATTTCTACCCTCAGGCCTTTTTCAAGGCCAGGTCCACTGCGTATCCGACGATGGTGTCGGCGATATCAATCCCGCTGAGAGGCTGGATAGTATGGAATTCCATCGTGTGATTGACTTCATTAACCAGCAGACCGCGGTCGGCATGCTCGATCACATCTACTGCCAGCACGCCTCCACCTACTGCCTGGGACGCTTCCAAACAGATTTCTTCGAGCTCCGGTGTGACCGGGCACAATTCCCCTTCGGCACCGCGGGCTGTATTGGTAATCCAGTGGGCAGATTTGCGGTAGATGGCAGTGATCACCTTATCCCCGACTACCACAGCGCGGATGTCCCGGCCCGGTTTATTTATATATTCCTGAATGTAAAACACGGAATGCTGAACGGAACCGAGTGTGGCCTTGTGCTCCAAAATGGCCTCGGCGGAATCCCGGTCGTTGACTTTTGCCAGCAGGCGGCCCCAGGATCCGATGACGGGTTTCAGAACCACCGGATAACCCATGGCTTCGATAGTTTCCAAGGCCGACTCAGGCGTAAAGGCTACGCGACT
>JBEKVG010000414.1:0-2611 GCA_049514195.1 Anaerolineales bacterium
AATATGCGCCAGAACCAGCTCCTCGCCCTCCAACAACCATATTGCAGCCACATCGCAAGGCAGATTGTGCTCCAATTCATGCAAGATTCTGTCCAGCACTTCATCCACGCCCACTTCTGCCGAGATGGAACCGGCCACATCGCGCAGGCTGTCTGCCACCTGCCGCCGCCAGCGTTCGGTGCGATACAGATCAGCATTATGGATGGCCGAAGCCACACTCCCAGCCAGAACCTCGCACAGAAAATGGTCTTCTTCTGTAAAGGCGTTGGTATGATCACTTTGCAGGTCAAGAACGCCTACCACCTGATTATCGAAGACCAGCGGGATGGTCATTTCAGAACGGGTATCCTCAGGAGGAAGCGGAGAAGGCTTGTAGCGCGGTTCCTTCGATACATCGTTCGCCAGGATGATCTGCCCGTTGCGCGCCACCCAAGCGATAATGCCTTCATCACTATCCAGATCAAGTACATACCCTTGGAGTGAAGAACTACGGGCTCCACTCCCGGCCTCATAGATAATTTGCCGCCGGTTGGGATGAACAGTAAAAAGATGGACGTATGGAAAATCCAGGTGTTCCTGAATAAGAACGGCCACTTTCTTAAGCAACTCGTCCAGATCAAGGATGGAGGTGATGTCATTACTGACCTCCGCCACCATCTCCAGATGTTTGGCACGGGTCTGCAAAGCATCATACAGGCGGACACCGTTAATGGCAATTGCAATGGTATCGGCCAAAGCTCGTAGAACCAGCAAGTCATTCGGGTGGAACGCCCCCAGACGGTCAGATTGCACATCCAGCACACCCAGAAGCTGACCCTCAATTTTCAATGGCAGCACAGCTTCGGACTGAGTCTCCGGCAGCAGATCGAAAAACCGGAAACGCGGCTCTGTATGAACATCGTTTGTAATGACTTCTTCACCAATTTTAGCAGCCGAGCCAATCAAGCCATCCCCCAAACGGATTTTGAGCGGTTTGCCCCGCCGGCGGGCTTGCCCAGCGCTCGAACGAAAATTCAAATATTTCTCGCCCGTCGTGTAGGTGAAGACGGCCACATAATAATATTTAAAAGTGCGCTGGATAAGTCTAGTGATCCGCCGGGTCAGCACATTCAAGTCGAGTACATTGGCTAACTGGGAACTCACCTGGCGGACAAGAGTTAATTGCTCAATGCGCCATTGGTCCACGGCAAAGCGGTGCGCAGCCACCAGTGCCAGCGATACATGCCCGGCCAGCCCTTCCAGGATTTCAATTTCCTTTTTCCGGAATGGCCTATCAGGCCGGCTGAACTGAAGCGCGCCGATGCTGACGTTAATGTTTCTAAGCGGGAAGGCAAGCAGGTTTTTTTGGTTCTTTGAAGCATACGGAAACCCTGTTTTATACGCCTCAGCCATCGGTCCCTCAGGCGGTTCCGTAGGGAATAAAAGTGCCTGGTTAAAACCAGGCAGGCGAAACAGATTCTCATCCAGCCACAGCTCCACCTGGCCATTTACGAGACGGGTTACTGTCTCCTGGATAAGTTCGCATCGGGCAGCCAGGGAGTCCTTCTGCATCAACTCGTCCCCCAACCGAATGATGTGCTGCCATGTGGCGTCCTCTGATTCAAATCGGGATTTACTGTTCCCTTTGTTTCGACGTTTTAGCATCGTAAGAACATTACCCGATTCCCCCAGCGATTCGAAGTGGACCTCGTCCATGAAATGCTTCATCAGGAAAACGCCCAGGCCACCCACGGTCCGCTTATCAATACTCGCATCCAGGTCTGGTGGGGCAACAGCGGAGGGATCAAAAGGCTGCCCGTGGTCGCGCAGGATAATCGTCAGGCAGACATCGTTTGATTGACAGGTGCATTCGATATCTCCCCGATTTTCTTCCTGATAAGCATGTTCGATAATATTGGTACATGCCTCATCCATGGCCAATTCGACGGCATAGGTTTCGGAATCATCCATACCAGCATCGCGGGCTGCCTGGGCAGCGAACCCACGGATGGCATCCAATTGTTCAAACCTGGCAGGAAAAATTGCAGTACGCATTGGAATGACGAAGCCGCCTCATGGCTCGAAAGTCGAGGCGGCCCAGACAAAATATGGGTATTTCACACTGTTAGAAGCTACCAACCGCCGTAGTAACGTCGTTAAAAATCTTAAAAAGCGGCGTAAAGCCGGTCAATTCCAGAGCATCCATGATTCTCTTGGGTACCGCCGCCAGCACAACCTCTCCACGGTTATACCGCTTGCAATTCCGTTGCCCAATAAGCAAAGCCCGGAATCCAGCGCTGGACATATATTCCAAATCGGTAAAATCAAGGACAATTTTGAACTTACCATCGTGATTAAGCGTTTCCATGGCTTTTATCAGGTCGGGGGCAGTGTAACTGTCTACCTTGCCCTGTAGACTAAGCAGGTCACAATGTTTATACTTTTTCGTTGTGATTTCCATATGGCCTCCGTTATGGGTTGGTGGTTGGAAATTATATCATGAGAGCTTATGGCCTGGCAGTCAGTGGCACACCGAGAGTGCCTAAACTAGTGGGTCAATGAAGTCGATGAGGTGAAAAGTGTAGTTCAGGAACTGGCGGCTTTTGAGTTGGCGATGGTTGTAGCAGTAAAC
>JBEKVG010000415.1:0-2591 GCA_049514195.1 Anaerolineales bacterium
GATGGCTTACGATCTAATAGAAACACTCCCCATGCTTTTTCTGCATGAGGGGTGCAACATGGTGATTTATAAAAAGTTTGATAAATACCCATATGCAACCATTCCGGAATATATGGGGATTACACTTTGAATTAGCGAATTTACCCTCTGTATGGAGGCAGGAAAATCGTTAATGCAATGCGGGCCTGAACTTGTACCCATAGATCAACATGCCGCGCTCATCCCCATCCTGGCGCAGGCGGCGTGTGACCATTTCAACCGGCATGCCGATCTCCACCGGCTGGTTGCCCAGGTCGGTCAATTGGGCGGTCACCAGCGGGCCCTCCTCCAGTTTGACCAATGCGACAGTGTACGGGGCACTCTCGTCGAAACCGGCCGGGGCTTCGTAAACAGTGGTGTACGAATATACTTCCCCTTTGCCACTGAAGGTGAAGGGCGTTTTGAACTCACTACCGCAGTTTGGGCAGATTTCACGCGGCGGAAAGACCCTGGCCTCGCAATGAGAGCAGATGTCTCCTACCAACCCATAACGTTGTTGATTCAATCGCCAGTGGCGTGCAATTTCCATGAGTTATCTCCTTGTTGACTTCGCCCGGAATACTATTTCAGCGCACTATCAGGAACAATCAAGTTAGGGATCAGGGTAATAGGTGTTCAGGAGAGGAAAGACCAAGTCAAATCCATGATTACTTGGTTGCCTGATTGTCTAATTACCTAATACTCCACTCTCTCCAGCAAATGGGTGACGGCGGTGGAGGCCGGGCCGCCCAGACATTGGATCAAAGCCAACCTTGCACCAGTGATCTGGTTCGGACCTGCCCGACCCTGCAATTGCGCGGCGGCTTCGACAGCCTGGTAAACACCGGTCGCCCCACCCGGGTTGCCGCGTCCCTTCGAGCCGCCAAGCGTGGCACACGGAATCTGGCTGGTCAGGGCAATCGACCCATCCGCAGCCAGTTTCCAGCCTTCACCACGCGGGGCAAAACCGGCAGCTTCAAGGGAAAGTGCCGCATAGATCGAATAGGCATCGTAATATTCGAACAGATCCAGCTGCTCGCGCACCACACCAGCCTTCCTGAGTACCTGTTCCACCGAGACCTGCGCGGCTGCAAACCAGAGCGGGTCAAGGCGGTTGTGCAGGCCCACCGTATCAGATACGCTGGCCGAGGCAGCAATCCGGACCAACGGATGAGGGAAATCCTTTGGTAGAAGTTCACGACGGGTCAAGAGAAGCGCGGCAGCACCATCTGCGTTGGGGGCCACGTCGAACATATTGAGCGGGTCACTGACAGGTTCGGCTTTCTGATAGGCCTGCAGGGTGATCGCTTTGCGGTACATGGCGTTTTTATTCCCGACCGCGTTGGCATGAGCGGTCAACGGGAAACCCGCCAGCCCGTCCGCCGGGACATCGAACTTGTGCATGTAGCGACGTGCCAGCATGGCCGCCTGGGCGGTCGGTGTCAGGCCGTGGATGGCCTCGAAATCGCTGTCCATCACAGTGGCAACAGCCGCCTCCACATCCGGGCCGATCATGTCGGTGAACTTCTCCACGCCAACCACCAGCGCAACATCCACAAAGCCACTGAGGACGGCCAAGTATCCCTGACGCAGAGCGGCGCCGCCGGAGGCGCCACCCGCCTCGATGGTTTCGGCTTCAATCCCGGCTCTATGTTCCTTATTTTCGTAGCGCAATCCGCTAAAATCGGCCAGGAGGGTACCCAGGTGCGCCTGGTGTGACAGGTTGGCAGCCAGGATGTTGCCGACGTAGAGCGCCTGCGGGCGCAAGCCTCCGGCATCCTGTATTGCGGATCGCATGGCTTTCACAGCCAGTGAGCGCAGGGAACCATCCCAGTGTTCGCCAACAGGGGTTTGGCCGATACCAGCAATAACAACATCAGTCATAATTACACCTTTTCAGTGTCATTGCGAACCACCGTTTTTTGGTGGCGATGCAATCTCCGCGATTTTTCGAAGACTGTTTCGGCGGAAATACGCCGCCTCGCAGTGACAACTCGTTATTATTTCATCGTTATCTTCCCGCGCAAGCGAGCGTAAGTGGCATAATCGATCTCGGTGCGGCGGGCAATATATTCCTGGGTTTTGGGGGCTTTGTCGCGCCGCTCGAGCAGTTTATCCGTGACAGTGATATCGAATGCATCCGACCCGGCCCCGGAGCCAAACGAAACCATCAGAATACGGTCGCCCGGTTTGGCCACATCCAGGATGGCGGTCAGACCAATGATGGCGGCCCCGGCGTAGGTGTTACCAATGACCGGCGAGAGCAGGCCAGGCGCGATCTGTTCCGGCGTGAACCCGAGCAGGCTGGCGGCCCGCTGCGGGAACTTAGCGTTCGGCTGGTGAAAGACAGCCCATTGGTAATCCCTGGCGGTCGTCCCGCTGGCTTTCAGCATGGCATTCCCAGCCTCGGTGATGTGCTTAAAATAAGCCGGTTCGCCGGTAAACCGTTGACCGTGCTCCGGATATTTCTGATATTCGCGCCGCCAGAAATCGGGTGTGTCGGTGACAAATGAATATGAGGCATTCAGGATCGACAGACTCTCCTCAGCCGGGCCAATGACAAAGGCCGCCCC
>JBEKVG010000416.1:0-2581 GCA_049514195.1 Anaerolineales bacterium
CGCAGGTGAGCCAGGTAATCGCGGCGCAGGGCTTCCAAGTCCGGCGGAGGAACGAAACCGGGAAGCTGAATCATCTGGGTAATATTGGTTTGGTTGCCCATGATAAAGTCGCGCTGGGCGGTGTAGGTCTCCTGGTCACCGGAGATTGAATCTTTTCCTGCGTGCACGCCGCCATTGATGGATGCAGGAGATTCTTGTTTCGTTTTACGAACCATATTTGCCTTCCCTTACAACCCGAACAGCTTCGCCACAGCCAGCAGTAGTCCGCCGATGGTCGTGCCAAGCGCCATGGCAGAGGCCAGGCTGCCGCCGATGGCATCCATGTACTCTTTGGCCTCGGTCAGGGTGGTCTTGATGCGCTCGCCGAGGGGCTGAGGTTTGGCGGCTTCCTCGGTGGCTTCGGCCAGTTTCTGCTCGGTTGATTCGACCATCTTCTTCTGTGCGCTGGTCAATCCGGCCTGCTGCATGGCTGCCAGTTGGGCCTGAACTGTTTTCAGGATTCCCATGAACTCTTCCGTCGTCTGCGGCGGTTGGATCACGGTGGTGATGTTTGTTTGATTGCCCTGGATGATGTCCCTGCCAGCGTTGTAGACGGTCTGATTGCCCATGATGATCTGATTGGCATGAATGCCACCCTGGATGTCGAATGTCGGTTGGCTGTTTTTTTTCTCTTTAACAGACATCCTTCTCTCCTTCGATTTCTTATTCTTTGGTTCAGTTGGTTTCGCTTTGCCGTCGGCACGTTGGTTGAGAGCCTGTACCAGGCGGTCATATCCATCAGGATAGTTCACCCACTGCAGTTCCCGGATGAAGAAGGGCATCTCGCAGTCATCCAGCCGCACTGGGATGACAAAGATGGTCCCTTCGGGCTTTTCCTCCTGGTACGACATGGAGTGCTTATATTCTCGCTGGATGTAGCCTTCTTTCACCACGGAAAGCGCCGAGAAACATAGCAGGATGGCATCGCTGGCTCGCATAGCCTTCTCAATCTCCAACGACCAGTCCTGCCCAGGGAGCAGGCGTTCCTCGTCCAGCCAGGGGTCAAATCCGTCTGCTTTCAGGCGCTTGCATAACCGCCGGACGGCAGGGTTGTCCTGGCTGGCATGGCTGAGAAAGACGAGCAGTTTCTTTGGTTCCGGCATTTTTCACCTCACATGTTCCAGTTCTCGCCTTGCCCGATTAAATATAATCCAACACATTGGTGCGATTGACCAGGTGTACCTGACTTCCGGGATAAGCTGACAGGAATGCTTCGGGAACGCGCCATTTATCGCTGCCCCATTTACACTCAAAGCCGGTCAATTGACCACCTTCTTCTTCCAGGTAATCAATTTCCTTGCCATCATACATTCGCCAGAAATAAACATTTGGGTGCCGGCGCTGGTTGTGAATATACTTGAGCCTTTCGCTGACAAAGAAATTTTCCCATAACATCCCTACATCCTGGCGCAACTCGAGTGGGTTGAAATTATTGATCAATGCATTGCGCACACCCAGGTCATGGAAATAGATCTTACGCTGCCGGCCGAGTTCCTTGCGCAAGTTGCGGCTATAGGGGGGCAAATGAAAGATCACGTATCCCTGTTCGAGGAGCGAAACATAACGGCCGACGGTGACCTTGTCGATTCCCAGCATGCTGCCCAACTCATTGTATGAAACTTCACTGCCGACCTGCAAGGCCAGCGCCTGTAATAGCCGGTGCAGGAGATCGGGGTTCTTCACCGTCTGGAATTCCAGTACATCCTTGTACAGATAGCTGCGGGTGATTTCCAAAAGAGTTTCTGCCGGTTCGTCTCTGAACACCACACCGGGATACATGCCATAGCGCAGGTGATATTCCAATGAACGTTGCATTTCCAGCGGCGAGCTTTGAGATAGCAACTCGCCCACAGAAAGCGGGTACAGTTGGAACTCCACCTTGCGCCCTGTGAGTGGTTCGGAAATGTTGTTGGATAAGTCGAAGGAGGAGGAACCTGTTGCAATAATCTGGATCCCGGGGAAGGTATCCACCAGCAGTTTCAGAGTCAAGCCGATGTTTTTGACCCGCTGGGCCTCATCAATCAGAATCAAGGTCTTTGTCCCAAGCAAGCGGCGGAGTTCGGTCGAAGTCTTGTCACTCAGGGAGTTGCGGATATCGGGTTCATCGCAGTTGAGGTACAAGCTGTCCGCTGGGTGTTTCTCCTGGATGGTGCGGATCAGGGTGGTCTTCCCCACCTGTCTGGCCCCGTATACGACGATTATTTTCCCTTTATAAAAAACCTGTTCAATAGCCGGTTGGATGATACGAGGATATCGGGTCATAAAAAACCTCCGTAATCAGGGGATAACACTCTCCTAATTTATCATGAATTGAGTGAATTGCATAGCGGGCCGGATTGAAATTCCCAGTGATCAGACAATTACAATCCTTACAACTTTTAAGGGCCCGCGGCTGAAACAAAGAACGCGCCCATTATCAGGCGCGCTTTCGCATGGCGGGGAGGGCGGGATTCGAAGACTCTCCCCTATTGGTCCCCTTCGGGGATGCTTCGCGAGGACCCGCGGCTGGGGCGAAGAACGCGCCTTTGCGGACGCGATCTTC
>JBEKVG010000417.1:0-2562 GCA_049514195.1 Anaerolineales bacterium
GCCTCAACACTGATCCTGGCGGCCACCTGACAGCCGATGGCTTTTAGTGCCTTGGCTGCATCCGAATTAGGTTGGGAAACTACAACCGGTTCGCCAGTATCACCGCCAAGCCGAACGGATTTTTCCATTGGTACTGCCCCCAGGAAAGGAACTTTGGCGATGCCGGCCAGGTCTTCACCGCCTCCAGAACCGAATAATTCGCCACGCATATTCTCTATGACACCTAGAATGGGTACTTCCAAAGTTTGGAACATACTCAGGCTACGGCTGGCATCTTCGAGTGAGACAGCTTGTGGCAGGGTCACGATGATTACACCGGAGAGCGGGAGTATCTGGGCGAGTGAGAGTGAGGCATCACCCGTGCCTGGCGGAAGATCAATGATCAGGTAATCCAATTCACCCCAATCAACATCAACCAGGAATTGGCGGATGGCGGAATTGAGCATCGGGCCGCGCCAGATGAGGGGTTGACCAGGCTTTACCAGAAAGCCCATCGACATCAACTTGACGCCATATGCCACAGCCGGGATGATTTTATTGTTTTGAGTTCCAGGGATGTCATGAACGCCCATCATGGTGGGGATGTTGGGGCCGTAGATGTCAGCATCCATCAAACCCACGTGTGCACCGGTCTGTGCCAGAGCCACGGAGAGATTTGCTGATATGGTACTTTTACCAACGCCGCCTTTGCCGGATGCCACCGCCAGCGCATTACGGATGGGCAGGTTGAGCAGGCCGCGTTTGCGGCCATCATCCGGAACGCTGGAATCCATTTTGATGTGGACTTTCTTTACGCCTGGAATCGTCAGCACGGCCTGACGAGCTTGCTTTTCAAGGCTGTCCCTAAGAGGGCAGGCCGGAGTCGTTAATACGATTGAAAATGTGACAGTGTCGCCCTTAATTTCAATGTCACGAATCATATTCAATGTAACCAGATCGCGGCGCAATTCTGGATCTTGTACTTTGCCCAGGACGGCTAAAACGGATTCAGATGTGATGTTATTTATCATGTTACCCTTTAACCTTACCCATTTCGGGCGGCCTGCTTGGCTGCGCGGGCAGCGTTCTCACGGGCTGAGTTTTCCGGCCGGATGCTTTCATAATAAATAGCTGATTTAGAAAGCCTGGCTTTATGATATATGTCGCGACCAAAGGAGGCGAGCTCGTAATTATGATCCATTTTGATGGCATCGAACGGGCAGAATTCGGCACACAGTCCGCAGTTCATGCAAGTATCGGTATCTATGTAGAATTCGGCTGGATCTGGAATGGGACGGCCGGTGGCCGGGTCTGTCGAGCGGACGATCCAAATGCATTGAGGTGGGCAAACCTTGGCACAGATACCGCAGGAAGTGCAGCGCAGGTTTTTCTCCCCATTTGGTCCTTCGTCGTAGACCAGGAAGGGGATGAATCGGAACTCTTCTGGAACAGGGATCTTCTCTTCTGGGTATTGGACTGTGAAGATTCCGCGCGCTCCTTTACTACCACGATGAGCAATGCCCTCTTCAGTACGATAACGTTTGCCAATCCAGCGTAAATCGTCACGGTAAGTATCAATGAATCGATTGAAGCTGACCTTCAGGCCCTTCAAAATACCTTTACCGTACATACCTGCCATATACTTCTCCTAGCGGTCTACTTCGCCGAGGACAATATCAATCGATCCGAGAACGGCCACTACGTCTGCAACTTTTTGACCGATGCATATTGGACCAAAGGCGGTCAGGTTGATGAATGATGGGGCGCGTACATGATAACGCCAAGGATTGGGTTTGCCATTTGAAACAACGTAGAAACCAAGCTCACCCTTTGGACCTTCAACACGTCCATAGGCTTCGCCGGGTGGGACGCGAACCTGGTACATCGGTTTGAGGGACATGACAGGACCATCTGGGATCTGTTTGACAGCTTGTTGGACAATACGAATGCTTTGACGGATTTCATCGAAACGCAGCATCAGGCGATCATAGACGTCGCCATGTTTTCGTGTGCAAACATCGAATTCAAAATGATCGTAAATGCTGTAGGGTTCAGCGCGGCGCACATCATAAGGAATGCCAGATGCACGCAGCAAGGGGCCAGCGGCCGAATAGCAAATGGCGTCTTCAGCGGTCAGCACGCCTTGCCCAATACCGCGTGAGCGGACGATTTCGTTCTCGCTTAGAAAGTGATCGAGTTCATCAATCTTTCGGGGTAGACGTTCGAAGAAGATTTCCTTAATTTTATGGAGTGCGCCATCTGGTAGGTCGCGTGAGACACCGCCAAAGCGGAAATAATTGCACATCATGCGCGAACCGGCCACAGCCTCAAAGATATCCAAAAGTAGTTCGCGTTCTTCCAGGGCGTAGAGCATAGGTGTGAAATAGGCGCCCAGGTCATTTAGCAATGTACCGATTAAGAAGAGGTGGTTGGATATACGGGTCATCTCGGCCATGATCACGCGGATATATTCGGCGCGCTCAGGTGGCCGGATACCCATCAGTTTTTCGACAGCCAGCGCATAGCCAAAATTGTTACTCATGGAGGTGAGATAATCTAACCGGTCGGTGTAGGGCATATTCA
>JBEKVG010000418.1:0-2550 GCA_049514195.1 Anaerolineales bacterium
ATTTCTTCCAGTATTCTTCTTCATTTTGCCATGAACGTGCTGGATATAGCACCTCTTCGGGGACATCCGGACAAGTCTTGGGCACCTGGAAACCGAATATAGGGTCCATGTAGTATTCAACCCCTTCTAGCGCACCGTTCAAGACCGCATTCAGCAAATTTCGGGTATGCTTGATGCTGATACGTTTTCCGATCCCATAGGGTCCACCCACCCACCCAGTATTGACCAACCAACACTTGACGTTATACCGTATAATCTTGCGCCGTAACAAATCGGCATAGAAAGCCGGACGATGCACCATGAATGGTCCGCCGAAGCAAGCGCTGAAGGTGATCTCCGGTTCCTCCCGCAGGCCGATCTCCGTCCCGGCGATCTTGGAGGTATAACCGGAAATAAAGTGGTACATCGCCTGTTCTTCATTCAACCTGGCGATTGGGGGCATGACACCAGACGCGTCACAAGTCAGAAAAATAATATTCTTTGGATGCCCACCACTCTTCTCTGCAATGGCATTCTCAATATAATCAAGCGGATAGGAAGCACGCGTGTTTTCAGTCAGGGAAGCATCATCCAGGTCTATGGCGCGTGTCACCGGATCCCAAATCACATTTTCCAGGATCGTCCCAAAACGTCTTGTACAAGCATAGATTTGCGGCTCTGCCATCGGTGATAGTTCGATCACTTTTGCATAGCAGCCATCCTCGAAGTTAAATACGCCAGCATCACTCCAGCCGTGTTCATCATCGCCTATGAGACCACGATTGGGATCCGCGGATAGAGTCGTCTTGCCCGTGCCGGACAGGCCAAAGAACAAAGCCACATCCCCTTGCTTGCCAATGTTGGCCGAACAGTGCATGGTCATCACTTCATTCAAGGGCAGCAAGTAATTTAGTAAGGTAAAAATCGACTTCTTGATCTCGCCACCGTAGGCTGTATTTCCTATTATACACAACCTTTTCGCGAAGTTGAGCACGACATAGGTCTCAGATGGGGTTTGATCGATCTGAGGGGAAGCCTTAAATCCAGGTGCGCAGATGATCGTGAACTCCGGTACATGCCGTCTGTATTCTTCGGTGGTCTGTGGCTTTATGAACATATTGCGTACGAATAGACTATGCCAGGCATATTCAGTAATGACACGGATGGGTAAACGGTAATTAGGATCGGCTCCACCGTAGCAATCCTGGATAAAAACATCTCGCCCCTGAAAATACCCCTGCATCCGCGCGAATAATGCATCGAATTTTTCCGCTTCAAAAGGTCGATTATATTGTCCCCACCAAATGTTATCTTCGGTTGTCGCTTCTCGAACAATGAATTTATCACTAGCTGCTCTGGCAGTATGTTTTCCAGTATTAACGATCAAAGGGCCCATTTGTGCAATATTCGCCTCACCACGGAAGACACTTTCCTCATATAACGCTTCCCTGGTTAGATTCCAGTAAGCCTTGCGCAGGTTCGTGAAGCCCAGGTTATCCAAACCAAAATCACCACGTATGGACTCGGCCTGCCCTTCGGAGGGTGTTTTGATGTTGTAGATGTTACTCATGGCGGTCTCCTTTGGCCATTAAATCCAATTCCGGACCAATTTGCGATCCCCAATGTAAATATCTGATGGCGCGTTCGGGTCCAATGCCCATCTCATTCTCTCAATACCATCCATCAAGTCTTTGACTGTCCCGGCATAGCTAAGCCGCAGATGACCTTCCATACCAAATTCCTTCCCTGGTACCGTAACAACTAAAGCCTTCTTGAGCAAGAACTGCGCAAGCTCCACCGAGTTCTTAATCAATCCATTCCCGCAATAAGCCCGGAAATCGGGCATGGCGTAGAAAGTGCCTTCCGGCTTGAAACAGCGTACCCCGGGGAAAGAGCGTAACTCCTGCATCAGAACATCACGATTGTTCTGCATTGTAAGTCGTAAGGCTTCAACATTAGACTGTATTCCAGTCAAGGCCCCTTCTGCAGCTGCCTGCATCACCGGTGAAACACAGGTGGTTGTCTGGGATTGGATATTGGTCATGACCTCAACCAGCTTCCTGTGTGCAACCGCCCACCCAATCCGAAAGCCGGTCATCCCATACAATTTTGCCACACCATTGACAGCCACAATCTTCGAATTTTCCACATCTTTGTTAGAAAATCGGTATGCCGGGACAGCAACTTTCCCATCGAATACCAGCTTGTGATAGATATCATCACATATCATATAGATGCCCTTGCTTTCGCAGAGGCCGACTAACTTGGCAATAAGTTCATGGGGATAAATCGCACCGGAAGGATTATTCGGACTATTGACGATGATGGCCTTTGTATAGGAACTGATCGCACGTTCAATCTCTTCAAAGGTTGGAACAACTGAGCCATCTTCTGGAGTGACGACGACTGGCATTCCTCCGATCATGCGGACCATCTCGGGATAACTGACCCAATATGGCGCAAGGAGGATAACTTCATCCTGAGGATTAATTATTGCAAACAGGACGTTCCATATCGACTGCTTAGCGCCATCCGAGACAATGACATTCTCTGGTGCCACCACACGATCAT
>JBEKVG010000419.1:0-2547 GCA_049514195.1 Anaerolineales bacterium
CGCAGCTCATCTCGATGCCATTGGCAGGGGTGGCCGCGCCGGTAACTTTGCTCGGCTCAGTTGTGCAACACGCAGCCGAGACTTTGAGCGGGATCGCTATTCATCAGCTAACCAATCCAGGCGCACCAATTGTCTGGGGTGGAGCACCAGCGATATTTGACATGCGGCATGGCACAACGCCGATGGGCGCTATTGAGACGGCTATGATCGACGCCGCTTATGCGCAAGTCGGAAAATCCTTGAATCTACCTACGCACGCCTATCTCGGCGCATCCGATGCCAAGGTTGTGGATGCCCAGGCTGGATTGGAAAGCGGAATTTCAGCGATGATCGCGGCGCTGGCGGGCATTAACATGGTCTCCGGCGCCGGCATGCTGGACTTCCTAGCCTGCCAGAGCCCGGAGAAATTGGTGGTGGATGCAGAGGGAATCGCCATGGCCCAACGACTGTTGGCCGGAATCGAGGTCCGTACTGAAACACTAGCGACGGCCCTCTTTGAAGGGATTAATTTCAGAGGCGATTTTCTCAAGCAAAAAGTCACGCGTGAACTGTTTTCAAAGGAACAGTATGTCCCATCGTCTGTTATTGATCGGGACTCCATCCGAGGTTGGCAGGCCTCAGGCAGTCCCGACACTTTTACCCGCGCGAAAGCTCGCACCCGCGAGTTGTTGGCTTGCTATGAACAACCGCGCTATCCGCCCGAGCAAAATCGCGAGCTGCGGACGATGGTTGAAAATTTAGCCCGCAAGGCCGGAATGGACGCTCTGCCACAAATTGAATAAGAGTATGCGCCGTCAGGATATATAGCTTATCTTCTGAAGGCGTTTTGTTAATCTTAAAATGACCAATTTTCCCAAAGGAGGAAGAGAATGTCACGCAGACCTGTTTTTTATGCAGCTCTGACTGCGCTGACTGTAATCAGCCTCGTCCTGGGCGGCTGCAGCGGTAAGACAAATAAAGGCACATCGGCTGGAAATGTTGCCACCATTATATGGGGCGAGGATTTTGACTCGCTGAGCCCGATGTACTCGAACATGTGGTTCTCCACCGTTACCCAACAGCTATGGGATTGCTGGGCTTGGAATTTTGATGAGAAGAACGAGCCGATCCCATACCTGGTCAAGGAGGTTCCCAGCCTCCAAAACGGTGACATTTCAGCCGATGGCAAGACCATTACCTTACATTTGCGCGATGGCTTGAAATGGTCAGACAACCAACCGATCACCTCAGAGGATTTCCGCTTCACGTGGGCCATGCAAGTGGATTCGCATAACACGGTTGCCTCTGCCTATCCTTACAATAAAGTGACAAGCGTCGAAGCGCCTGACCCAAAGACAGTTGTCATGCACTTCGATGAGCCTTTTGCGCCTTATCTCACTTTGTGGCATGGCATCATCCCGGCCCATATTCTCCAACCCATATTCACTTCACAAGGTACCTTGGACAAGGCAGACTGGAATAGCAACCCGACGGTTGGTTGTGGCCCATATGTTTTTGCCGAGTGGCAAAAGGCCAGTTACGCCCGCTTTACCATCAATAATAATTTCTGGGGTCTGAAGCCGAAAATTAGCGAGATCTTTTTCCGGATAGTACCGGATACTGCTGCACAGACGGCTGCCTTGAAGAACGGTGATGGTGATCTGGGCACCTTTTTCCCTTACAGTGATGTACCGGTTTTAAAGAAAGCCGGGCTTAGCATCGTCACAGAATCGAATGGCCAAAATGAGGGGATGTTCTTCGTGATTAACCCAAAGGTCGGCAACCCCGGGTTGGCAGATGTTAATGTGCGCAAGGCGATTGCCATGGCTATCAACCGGGATGGCATCAACAGGGATCTGATGCTTGGACTGACCAAGACGCCGGCCAGTTATTGGGATTCTCTTCCATACTACAACAACCCTCCCTTGAAGAATTACCCATATGACCCGGCAGGCGCCAAGAAATTACTGGATCAGGCTGGTTGGGTGGTTGGTACAGACGGTGTGCGCGCAAAGAACGGCGTCAATCTCGATTTTACTTATGGTACGACCATCAGCGATATACGTCAAAACGTTCAGGCGGTGGTTCAGCAGCAATTGGCTGCCGTGGGTATTAAGGTCGAACTGCAGAGTTATGAAAGCGATACCTTCTTTGATCAATCTGGCCCGGCTGCTCAAGGTAAGATTGATATCATGGAATGGACCGATGGCCCTTCGGTGCCGGACCCGGACGTCTACTATTGGTATTGCAACGAAATCCCTACTGCAGAAAACCCGTCCGGATCGAATTGGCAATATCTGTGTGATAAGGATTTAGATGCGTTGCTGCTGAAACAAACCACCCAGATTGACCCAACTGAGCGTCAGAAGACAATTTCCCAAATCAATCAGATCTTTTACGACAAAGTTTACTGGCTCGGTTTGTGGCAGGAGCCGGATCGATGGGCGGTCAACCCGCGGCTGAAGGGAGTCAAGTTCTCGGGCGTGACGCCGTTCTTCAATGTCACCGATTGGTCCCTCACTGGGAAATAACTCTATCATTCGACGGACCGGAGGAGCCAGGAAACCT
>JBEKVG010000420.1:0-2531 GCA_049514195.1 Anaerolineales bacterium
TCCCGAGGATACCAGCCGCCTGGTATGGAATCCGGATTGCACCCATAATCTGACTGGCTACCTGCCTTCCAAGTTCCGATTGGAACCCGGGAGGAAAAGCGCTATTGAACAACAAGCTCCTGCACCGGTGGCAGTGATTGTCAAACCCTGTGACAGCCGAGCGATCAATGTACAACTGGCTGAAAAACAGTATGAGCGCGAACAGCTCTATGTGATTGGGGTAACATGTGGGGGCGTCCGGGATAAGTTGGGGAACATGCAAGCCCGCTGCACAGCCTGCCAAGAAAGGACGCCGGTTGTCTGCGATACATTGATTGGGGGAGATATACCCAGCTTCGTCAAACCCCTCTCGTCAGGCACCGATGAAGCGATTAATGAGTTGCAATCTGCCACACCTGTTGAGCGCATGGAATTCTGGTTGAGCCAGTTCGACCGCTGCATTCGCTGTTATGCCTGTCGCCAGGCTTGTCCCTTGTGCAATTGTCCGACCTGCCTCTACGAACGGGATGACTCGACCTGGGTTGGCTTGGGCATCGGCCTGAATGAAAAGCGCACCTTCCATCTAGGGCGCGCCTATCACCTGGCTGGACGCTGCGTGGGCTGTGATGCCTGCGAGCGTGCCTGTCCGATGAATATCCCAATCAGTCTGCTCAACCAAAAACTAGTGGAGGAGATCGAGAAAGTCTTCGGATACCGGGCCGGCTTGGTGGTCGCGCCGTCGCCGATTGTCACCATCCTAGCGGGGGAGTACAAGGAGGAATAGGATGGGCGAATCTAAGCGCTGGCTCATCTCCCCAGATGCATTAAATGACTGGCTAGATAACATCGCCAACGAGCGTACCCTGATAGCTCCGCGCCAGGTGGGAGGCGTCCTAGTGTACCGCCAGGTGGCGAAGAGTGATGAGATAGCGCAGGAACCTGGCCGGCCGGTTTTATCAGTCAAGGAAGCCTTCTTCCCGCCCACCGAGCAGCTATTTACGATTGAGAAGACCGGGCAGCAGATATCCCTGAGTGAACATCTGCCGGAGGCTAATGCGGTGGTATATGGTGTTGCCCCATGCGAGGCACGCGGCGTCCGGCTGCTGGATGCCCTGTTCCTGGATACACCTCCAGCCGACCCATATTATGCCCGTCGTCGTCAAAACACGATATTAATCGGCCTGGCTTGCCAGGAGATGGGACCGACATGCTTCTGCACCTCGGTCGGCGGTGCGCCGGATGAAGCTGGCGATATGGACATCATGCTCCATGCGAACGATGGGGCTTACCTCGTGGAAGCCATAACCGAAAAGGGCCGGTTCCTGATTCCCGCTGGAGAGTGGGAAAAAACTACTACCGAACCCAAAGCGCCAGTAGTTAATCCCCAATTCCTGATCCCTGATCCCCAGTCCATTGCCTGGGAAGAACACTTCGAGGATGCCTATTGGCAAAAAATGGCGGAACGCTGCCTGAGCTGCCGGGCTTGCGCCTATGTCTGCCCAACCTGCCGCTGCTTTACCATGCGGGACGAGGTGATTGGCCTCGATCAGTTCGAGCGTATCCGCTGCTGGGAGAGTTGCGCGAGCGAAAATTACCGGCGTGTGGCCGGGGGGAAAAGGGCGCGCCCCGAAAAAGGCGAGCGTCTACGCAACCGCTTTTTTTGCAAATTCCTTTACTATCCTGAGCAAACCGGGTTGGGCAAAACCAATGCTTGTACAGGTTGCGGGCGCTGCATCGATGTCTGCCCGGTGGGATTGGATATCACTGAAGTGCTACGAGATTTGGGGAGGCCAGCATGAGTGCCAACCCGATGCTCCCCTACTTGGGTAAGCTGATAGAAGTTCGCGACCTGGCAACTGAAATCAAGCTCTTGCGTGTAGAGATGCAAGATGGTGGAGAAGAAGCTTTTCAGGCTTTCTTACCAGGACAATTTGCCTTTGTCTCAGCCTTTGGGTTGGGCGAAGCCCCGTTTGGAATAGCCAACGCGGCGAGCCGCGGGCCTAGGCTGGATTTTGCAATTGCCCGATTGGGATCCGTAACGACCGGCCTGCATGAGCTGGGGGAAGGTGACCTGGTGGGTGTACGCGGCCCGATGGGAAACCCTTTTCCAATGGAGAAATTCCAAGGGAGGAATATTATTGTTATTGGCGGTGGGATCGGTGGCGCGCCTTTGCGGCCAGTAATCCAGCATATCCTTGATCATCGGGTTGATTATGGGACCCTAACCATCCTATGGGCGGCCAGACACCCATCCCTGCTGGTCTTTACCGGTGAATATGAAGAGTGGCGTACAGCTTCCGATACCAGCCTTTACTTGACTGTGGATAAACCAGATGAAGGCTGGCAGGGTGAGGTCGGGCTGATAACTCAACTGCTCCAGAAGGTGGCTCCTTCGACCAAGAATGCTGTTGCAGTCACCTGCGGTCCGCCGATCATGATCCAGAAGGTCACCCGCATGTTAGCTGAAATGGACTTTGCTCCCGAAGATAGCTATGTCACGCTGGAAGCACGCATGCACTGTGGCTTGGGTAAATGCGGACGGTGCAACCTGG
>JBEKVG010000421.1:0-2522 GCA_049514195.1 Anaerolineales bacterium
TACCAAACTCACGCAATGGATGGGACCATCTCCTGGTAATCTCTAGCGCGTTTGGATTGTTATCTGTACGGGCAAGCATACAAAGAAGAAAGTCGCCACGTTCCGGCTGAAAATAAACCGGGTTTGACCATCCAGGCTGAAATAAAATTCGCCCGGTTTTAGGGTAAGTGCAGGGAATGGGATGGTCGTGGGGGTAGCAGTTTGGGTGGGAAGGGCGATTTGGGTCGGGGTGGGGGCGACCGTATCAGTTGGCAGGATGGACGCGCTGAATTTATAAACCGAAAAAGCCCGCCGCAAGGCGGGCTTCTCATCATCTAAATTAAATTTCTATGAAATCCAGTGCTGGTCCCGAAGGAACTTGGTAATCACCGGAACTTCAAAATATTTCCCCTGAAAGGCAAGGATTGCAGGCCAGAGTAGTAGCAGCCACAGAAGTGGAATGATACAACTTAATACCCCGCCAATTCCGAGGGTTACCTTAGCAAGGGCACCCGAGAGAATGCGGAGGACAATCTCGACAATCCAGAAAACAACGTTCAAGGCAAGAGCCTGGATAGCATGAAACTTGATGAAGGGACGATTCTTCTTTCCTTCGATCAGCAGCATGATGACAGCAATAGGCCAAACAGGATAGCCAAGTGCAGCCCAAATTTTATCGTCGTTGGTAATATCGGTAATAACTGGTTGTTGTGTCATTTGTGCCTCCCGAGAATTTGATAAATTGCCTGGATTTTGGTTGATTGTACAGCGAATTTGGACAAAAAGCAAACGGATTACATCCCTGCCATATAAGCCAGGCCAACGGTGCCGGGGCCGGCGTGTGATCCAATCGCCGGACTCACGGCGGCAAGAATCTGCTCAACCGGATACAACCGGGCGGCGGCGGCTGCAAGAGCGGATTTTGCCTCGGCTTCAGCGTTGGCGTGAAGATTGGCCAGTCGGACCGGGGTTCGATTTGCGACTTGTTCAACTACAAGTTCAACCATCCGATTGATGGCCTTACCCTTTGTGCGGACTTTTTCCACGGGTTCAATCCGTCCGTCACGCAGTTCCAGAAGTGGTTTTAGGTTCAATGCTGAACCGAGCATGGCTTGTGCACCACCAATACGACCGCCGCGACGCAGGTACTCCAGCGTATCCACGACAAAATAAACACCGGTATGCTTCTGGGCTTCTTCGGCCAATTTCTGACACTCAAGGAGATTAGCGCCTGCCTGCGAAGCGCGTGCAGCGCTCAGAACGTGGAACCCCATTGCCATCGAAGTACTATTCGAATCAATAACCACAATTTTGGATGCGGCTTTGGGAAGCATATTCCTGGCTAACGTGGCGGATTCAATTGTTCCAGAGAGTTTAGCCGAGATAAAAATGCCCAGCACATCATATCCAGCCTCAAGAAGTTTTTCGAAGGTGGTTTTCATGGTAACAACGGATACTTGGGAAGTAGTCGGCATAATTTTAGAGGTTTCAAGTTTCCTGTAAAATTCATCCGGCTGGATATCCACCCCGTCCAGGAAAGTTTCATCCCCCCAGATCAGGATTTGCGGAGTGACGGTAATGGAGTAATTCATCATTACATAGTTGGGAAGATAAGCCGTACTGTCTGTGACAATGGCGACTTTGGACATAACTTCTCCTTTGGCGGGGAAAAGGCCTACAATGGGAAACCCCTCGAAGGCAGATAAGTCGCGCTCAACATAAAGTTACTTGAACATCCCGGCAAGGTCACGTAAATAGATGGCGGTGCAATCAACATGAGCGACTTCCCCCCCCTCCGCTTGCGCGCATTTAGCTGGCAACTCGATTCTGGTCAGTGATGTACCGGCAATAAAGACCGCCCACTTCGCATCCTCTGAAAAACTGTGTGAAAGATTGGCCGGAATTTTAGCAGACACCCCTGGTCCCTCTAACCCCTCAGAAACCAGGTAGGTTCTTCCGGTCTGGAAATCATGGATGAAGAAGTCGTCCCGACTACTATCAGAAGGAGGGTTGGCAGAAACGATGTTGTAGGACGGCGAATGGAAACCGACAAAACGACCGTCGGCTGAGATGACCGGGTCCGAACCAATAACCGGCTGCCCCTCGGAATTTACTGAGCCGATCTTGATTTCATGGGTCTGCGTATCAACCCTGTACACCACCCAGTTACCAGAAACGTCCTTTGGAATGCCGGGGACCAGAGTTGTGGCAAGGGACTCGAAGGCCACATAACGCCCTTCGGAAGAAATTACCGCTCTGGCAGATTCATCATCTCCCTGTTCGCCATTGGCTCCCACGGAGAGGCGGGTGGTCTGGCCGGTTTGGGTATCGTGCAGGAAGACATCCTGGCAAGGGGATTGATCGCTATTAACATCGATATTATTATTCGAGCATATATTGGTCTTTCCAGGCACCAGATTGGTGGCTGCCGACTCGAAGACCACGAAGCGGCCATCACTAGAGATATCCGGCCCCAACTCGCAGGTATCAGGGGCCTGGTTTTCCTGTTCTCCAGTGGAGGAAACACTGGCGCGCACGGTCTT
>JBEKVG010000422.1:0-2514 GCA_049514195.1 Anaerolineales bacterium
GATTGAAAGAAGATCATCGGTTCCTATGGCCATGCATCCAGAGACGGCTATTCCAGAGAAAAGATTATTGTCTGCGGGAGAAGTCGCCGATACCCTCCATATAAGCAGGTCAATGGCATATCGGATGATGCAAAGAGGGGAAATCCCAACTGTGCGAATGGGAAGGGTGGCGCGAGTTCGGTTGCAAGACTTGGAAAGATATATAGCGACACATGTCTATTAAGAGAGGAAATTATGGACACAGACCTAATGAAACCCACCTAACTTACGCCTTGCTCAGACGAGGAAAAATCCCGTCGGTGCGAATTGGAAAAACGTACGAGTCAAGATGGCGGACCTAGAGAAATTCATTATTGAACATATTGAGAATGGAGAACGAACCAAAGTCTTCAGGAGATTAAGTGATCTCTTTCAAACATTGGAACTAATGGTTTCAATCTACTGAAAGGTAGACAGTACTTTAACAGTCGAATAGTGCTAATTGCAATGTCTGCCTTTCTCATTCCAGATATTTGCCTGGAAGAAAGGAAGGATAGATATGGCACATAAACGGGCAAATCATGAGGGCAGCCTCTTTTACCGCGAAAGCCGTAAGAAGTGGGTGGCCGAAGTCTCCCTGGATGGACACAAGTTGACGAAATATGCAGACACGCAGCGCGAGTGAATGGCAAGGAATTGAGCCGCAGATCGAATACGGTGCTGCAATACCGTCAGATCGCCGCTCAGCACATCCTGCCGAACATCGGGAATATGCGCCTGCAAGATATTCAGCCGGCACATTTGAAGCAGCTCACCATGATGAAGAAAGAAGAAGGCCGAGGCGCGCGCACGGTGCAATTGATCCATACCGTGATGCACTCCATGCAGCTACTCAAGCAAGCCGGCCTGCCCTCGATCCGCTTTCACGACCTGCGGCACACGTCGATCTCGTTCCTGCTGGATATTGGGACGCCGGTCAACACGGTCCAACGACGGGCCGGGCACTCCAAAGCGAGGGTGACGACGGATACATACGGTCACTCCCTGGCGCACGCCGAGGCGGAGGCGGCTGCGAGAATTGAAGAGTTTGTGACTCCAGTTGCTGTCAAATTGCTGTCAAAGTGATGACTGTGTTAAAGAAAGTGCCAAAAGCCCTCATATGTGGCGGATAGACTATCTTCAGACCACTGCTTGTCTTATTGGTGAGGAATTAAGAAGGAGGGGCTGATTGGTCATGGGTGCGTATTTCGGTGAAATCGCACAGTAACCGGCATTTGGGAAGCGACGATGGTAGCTGCCTGGCCATAGCGGTCATCCAGGACTTCCAGGATATCCTGGGCGTTGACAGGAGTGAGCTCATCGCGCATCCAATCATCCAGGATGAGCAAATCCGTGCGTGCCAGGGAGCGGAGCAAGTTAGGGTAAGAAGCATCCTGACGTGCTTGAGCCAGGGCATGCAGCAGGCGCGATGTGCGGAAGTAACGCACAGAATAGCCCAGTCGGATTGCAGCCGTGCCCAGCGAACACGCCACGAAACTTTTCCCGCCGCCCATAGGTCCCAGCACCAAAATATTCAGGTGATTGCCGATCCAGGCGCACTGGCTGTAAGTCACGCTTGATCCCCAAAGAACCCCAATAAAACTGTGGCAGGCGGGGACGAGAGCGTGACCTACATTTCCTTTGATCCCTGCTGCTTACCAAAAGTTGTTTATTTATTACGCAGTAAATATCCATATCGATCTATAAAATCAGCCTCGTTGAGGTTGGTTAAGGACGCTAACTTTTCTAATAAATTTGGCATATATGCATGTTCAGGTTTCAAGCAAGTCATAAACTTATAGGCGGATTGATAGAGAAACCCATGTAGATTGACCATTCTAACCTCGGTTTTCCCCGTCGCCGGGTCAATAATTTGAGAGTACGGAATAGGCACAACTCGTCCTTTTTGTAAAGTAATGACCGAGTCAGAGCCTCCTCCAAGCAAAAAGTCTACTGCTGCTCCACCCAGGTTGCGGGTATATTCAATATCGTAAACACAAGGTGGCGCACAACGCAACTCGTAACCCAGCACATGCTTGACCATTTTTATTTTTAGCCCTAATAAATCAAGTTCCCGATCCAAAGCACTTTTTAAAATATCCAAAAAGTTGACATCTGCCATGCTTATGTGACCGTGATCATCCCGGCCTACATGATCCAGGGTTCCAAGGTCCTGTTGTGAGAGGTGCTCAAGAAGTCCTTCTGCCAGTACAGCAACACCGTAAGATTTCCCTTCCAGTTTTCTCAGTAAAATTGTTGTTACCAGGATATCTACAATTTCCTTGAGGTGGATTTCTCTACCTTCCCATTGCTCGGGGATAATGGTCACTGTCGCCATTGCACCATAACCGATACCCAAAGCCAGGTGGCCTGATTGCCGTCCCATACTCTCTACAAGGAACCAGTGATTCAAAGTGGATGCATCGCGTTTCAGGTTCATTACCAAACGCGCGCCTAGCTCGCGCGCAGTTTCATACCCAAAGGTTGGAATATCAT
>JBEKVG010000423.1:0-2511 GCA_049514195.1 Anaerolineales bacterium
GTGTAGGAAGGAATCGTCTCCCACCGGGCGGATAACGCCGGGAGCGTTGGCTGCAGATGTCTCCAAAGCCACATTCGGCGACTTGATTACTTCCAACACCTCACGCATGTATTTGACATTGAAGGCAATCAGCAGGCCCACACCTTCAATCGTGGCTGCCACAATTGTCTCGTTCGATCCAGTCTCCTCGGACTGGGCTGAAATTTCCACCGCACCTGGCTCGAGGTCACCGGCAGACTTGATATCGAGGCGGGCCACGTTCGAGCCTTCACGGGCAAAGATCTCAGCCTGCTTGCAGGCCTTGAGCAGAGCCTGGGTCGATAAGATGGTGCGGGATTTGTAGGAACGCGGGATGATTTGCTGATAATCCGGGAAAGTCCCGTCAATTAACTGTGAAACCACTTCCACTTCTTTCATCCGGAAGATGACCTGGCCACGACCCTTCGGCATGACCATCGAGATTGTCTCATTGCCATCCGCGGCGACGCGCGCCAGTTCACCCAAGGCACGCGCCGGGATGATGGCCGTAACCGGCTGGGGGGCAGGCTGGGAGAGCGTGCCTTTATGCACGGACAGGCGGAAACCATCTGCGGCAGCCATGGTGATGGTATCTTTTTCCACTGTTACCAGCACGCCCATCAACACCGGCCGGGCCTCGTCTACTGAGGCAGCAAAGATAACTTGAGCGATCATATCCTTGAAGTCGGCTACATTCAACAGAATGGCCCCTTCCAGCTCCGGAACGGGCAAAGGTGGGAATTCCTGGGCATCAATGCATTTGATGTCGGTATTGGAAGTCCCACAACGTACGTTCAGGGTCTGGGTGGCAGTGGCCAGGCTCAGGCTGACTTGTTCCTGCGGTAATGTCGCCACCAGGTCCACAAAGGTTCGGGCTGGGACAGTCGTCGAGCCTTCCTCCTCGATTTTGGCACCGATCCAACAGGTAATGCCCAGCTCCAGGTTGGTGGCGGATAGGCGCAGGCGGCCCTCGTCACTTGCCACCAGCACGTTGGAAAGTACCGGCAGGGTGCTGCGCGGCGAAACGGCGCGTGAGACGATGCTCAGTCCATGCGCCAGACTCTCTTGCAAAACGGTTACTTTCATGGCTCAATCCTCTCCGTAACGTGTAGTAACGACTTACCCACAGGGCGCTGCGCGGAGTCGTGACTACGAACCTACGAATCATACGCAACCAAAGTATATACCGAGAACCCAAAAGTGAAAAGGCAGTTAGCCATTCATTACGGGGTTTTACACAAAGTATGAAGGCCCTGATTGTTTCCCACCCATCGAGCGGAAGGAGAGGTTCTCCCAACTCTGTTAGAGAAATTTGATCCGATACTCCCGGTAACGGCGGTAAACATACGCCCCCAGGCGAGTCACCAGTTTGTTGGTCTGCGGATTAAACTCGTTGGTCAACGAGGCGTCTATCCAGGTATACCCTTTACGGATCACGGCCTTACCCATTTCGAGAAACATGGCGGATTCCAGCCCATACCCCCAGTAATCCGGGTCAACTGCAAGAATTTTAAAACTGACGCCCTTGATCCTCTTCTGGGATATCGCAAAACGAAGGTAATCCCAAGGGTGCTGCAGACCGTTGGCATACTTCAACGCTTCGGTCAGGACTGGCAACCCGAGGGAAAAGCCAACTGCTTTGCCATCCACTTCAGCAATGAAGACCAGCTCCGGGTCCATTACGTCCTTGAGACCCAGAGCCTCGGCGCGGAACTCGGCCAATTCGATGGGCGAAAATTCCGGTAACACGGACAGGGACTTGTTGTAGACAGCATGAAGCTTGTCCACCTCGACGTCCCAGTCCTTCATCTTTGGTGAGCGGATAATGGCATCGCCGTGACGCTGGCGGGCACGTGCGGCGATGCGTTTTAGAATTTCAGGGGCATTCTCCGCGTTGTAATCATACCGTTCCAGGTCAAGGCGGTAGGCTAGCCCCTCAAATAGTTTCTCGAAACCGTAGCGCTGGGCGTATTCCGGATAATATGGCAGGTTGTGGCCCATCATAATGGATGGTAGAGTCTGGAAACCTTCGACCAAAAACCCCGGGTCGGCGTCCGCAGAAAAGCTGTAGGGGCCTTGTAATTCCTCCAGGCCTCTTTGACGCGACCAATCACAGGCGAAATCCCACATGAGTTTGGCCGCATCATAGCGATCCAGTAGGACCTCGAAAAAGCCAAAGGTGCCGGCCTTCCAGCCCATGTCGCGGTTGCGCGGCAGATTGACCGCCGTACCGATCGTCCCGACGATTTCCCGCCCTTCTTTGGCCAGCCAGAAGTCGCCTTCTCCGTAGCTGAAGAAGGCGGCTTTCTTGTCAAGGTATTCCTTGCGCTGCGGCCAGAGCGGTGGCACCCAATTCGGGTCATGCCGGTAGACGCTGAAGCCAAATTGGTAAAAGGCCTTTTTATCGCCTTCCGTCAGGACGGGGAGAATGCTAATCGCCATGTTTACCTCTTGTTTGAAACATCCCCGGATTATTGTGCAGGTTTATTTTAT
>JBEKVG010000424.1:0-2507 GCA_049514195.1 Anaerolineales bacterium
CAGCTCCGCCGTCGCGCAGGGCATATTGGCGGCCTCGTAATCGGCAGCCAGGACACGCTGCGCTTTCAGATCCAGCTTGGGCGCTTCCTGGATACGCTCGCGCCGCCTCTGAGCCCCAGACGGGTGCATGGCCGCGCCAGCGGGGAACGAGGCTCGAGACGAATCGCCGCGGTCATTGAGTCTAGTTCGTGGCCACCACGGTTACATTCATTATCACTGACGTTGATTGCAGATTCGGATGGGTTGTGCTTGCGAATAGGTAAGAGCTTTTCAGGGGTCTAAAAATGTCATCATTCTTTTGAACGGTTGTATAATACCTTTTATACAAACCAAGGAGCGAAGATATGGCAAGCGACTTTGGCTGGAATTCTATTGAGTTGCAAATTGAAGCACTAATCCCTGGCGTTCTGATCGTGGTTGAGGCGAACGCATTGGCAATTTCTTGGGTAAATTATCATGTAACAAAGTCAGAGTTCATGCCAACAAGCGATTTTACGCGAGGAGTGATATTTGTTGCTTTGGCATATTCAGTTGGCATGGTATCTTCGCTTCTTTCTCGTGCGCTAGTTGATACCATTAGTGAGCGAGGTCCTCGCAATCTCGTGTTTGGTCTATTCGCTCATGGGTTGCTTAGTGATGCATTCGACGAGTGCCAAGATAATGATCCGAAGTTCATAAGCGATTATAATGAGGAGACGATAAAAAGAAAGTGGGAAAAAGTCGCGAGGTGGAATGCTATTTATCGGTCTGTTTTGCGGCGCAATACTCGGCAGGAAGAAGTTGATCGCCGCCGCTTGCAAGGTCGCTTTGTCAGAAACCTCCTATTGCCGGCAGTTGGAGCACCTCTCATCTTTTTTCCTATACCGTTGTCTTTGCTACTTGCATGTGTAGACTTTTTATTTCTTGTGTTCCTGTATGCCTACGCCGAGTATGTAAACTTTGTGGAAGCTTATGATATCTCTATGGCAAAACCTAAATATTCCTCCAAAGGTGGGAGTATCTTCTAGGAACAATATTATTGACTATCCATCTTTTCTAGGAAGTGTTCCAACCTCATCCGCAGCTCTGCCGCCGCACATAGCATGTTAGCTGCCTAGTAATCAGCAGTCAGTACACGCAGCGCTTCCAGATCCAGCTTGGGCGACTCTGAGCTCCAGATGGGTACATGGCCGCGCCAGCTGGGGATTAGGCTCGGGCCGTATCGCCGCGGTAGTTGATATAGGCCTTTGCCATTCCAGTTATATTCGCCGCTCGAATTGTTCGTCCTTCCTGAGAGATTGTGCAGGCAGGCGGGTGAGATGGTTACCAAAAAACGCAAACACTCTGTTGAATCACTGTATAATATCCTATCAGGATTTAATATAAACCGACAATAAGCCGTTTAAATTCGGTCAAACGCTGGGTACCTTATCTAGATAAAGCGAGGGAATTATGACTGATGATGTACAAGAAATACGACGGAAACGATTTCAATATCTCAAAAGGCTGACCTTAAATATCCGGTATGATACGATAAAAATTAGGGTTGTCTCTTTTTCGATAAAGAAAGCGTGTGGATTATGGTAACCAGGAAGATATTTCGTAAATTGATCGGAATTGCCCTTGTCACGGCCTTTATTCTATCAGCCTATAATACAGCTGCCACCACCGTTGCGCCAGCGCCCGCTCGGACGGCTTCACCACTCCCGGTGCTGCCTTCTGCAACGGCTACCAATGTCCTTGTTGCAACGGAAACTCCCATTCCAACAATTGCGTCCAACCCAGCGGACACGCCAACCTACCAAACGCAATCAACCCAGGGATCAGCAAACAATCCCCCAACAACCCCATCGGTCAGTGACCGCTATCCGCTGCCTCATGTCACTAGCAAAGGCTTCGGCTTGATCACCACGCCGGGGAAGGTTTGGGTGGGGAGTGCAAACGGCATGGTGGATGTGCTGGATGCCAAGAGCGGCCAGGTGCTGCAATCCATCGCCCTCTTCCCGGGAAGCGGCGGCATCACAGGTCAACCTGTCTTTGACCTGAAGTTTGACGGCCAGCATGTCTGGGATTTGGCTGGATCGGGGACAAGAATGAAACCAGACACACTGTTTGCCATCGACGCGGCCAGTGGAACCGTGCTCAGGCAATTTGATACCTCCGAATGGGCGGGGTCGCTCGAACAAAAGCTAGGCTTTTCTCCAGGAAAGATATGGGTGTCACACCAGACGATAGACACCCGGACGTTCGAAGTGCAATATAATGTCGTCCCCTGGGGGGACTATTATGCCTATGATGGCAAGGGATGGATGTGGATCATCAGAGACATGAACGAAGCCTGCATGCCCATTCTCTCGGTAGTAAATGCCGATGACCCCAGCCAACGCTATGAAGCCATGAAAGGGGATCTACATATGGATCCGTGCGACAGGCCAATCACCTTGATTGGGGATCGGATGTGGGTCGCAGGGTATGCGCATCCTGAAAACAACCCTGCTCCCGTCCTGTGGGCCTATCCTGCCGACGGA
>JBEKVG010000425.1:0-5995 GCA_049514195.1 Anaerolineales bacterium
GTACTGACCTGTGTACAGGCTGGACTGAGCCAATTGCTCTGCGCAGGCGCACCCAGGAGACGGTTTGCAGCTCGATTGACGCCATGCGGCCAGATTTGCCCTTCGATCTGCTAGGAATTGACTCCGATAATGGCTCCGAATTCATCAATGACCTGCTCTATCGCTATTGCCTGATTGAGAAGATCACCTTTACCCGTTCGCGTCCCTACAAGAAAAACGATCAGGCACATGTCGAACAAAAAAACTGGTCCGTGGTACGCCATACCGTTGGCTATGATCGCCTGGACAGCGATGAACAATATACCATCCTGCAAAGCATCTACCAGGACTTACGCCTGTATGTCAACTTCTTTCAACCCGTCCTCAAACTCATCGGCAAAGAACACATTGGCAACCGAGTTATTCGGAAGTATGATACCGCCAGAACACCCTATCAACGGGTTTTGGAACGAAACGATGTCCCTCTGGCAAAAAAAGCCAACCTGCTCAATCAGTATCTGCGTCTCAATCCCGTTCAACTCCGTTCTCGCATCGACGAACACGTTGCCCAACTTTGGAACACGGTAGGCCATGAGTGAGTTTATCGCTTTTCGGGCTACCAACTGGGCACGAAGAAAGGGCAGAGAAATCTTCTCCCTGCCCAGTTGTATAGCCACCCACTGCGGCGCGCGGGTCGCTCTCCAGCGGAGCCCTTTCTTCCGAGTAGACAGAAGGATTCTACCACCCTTGAAAACCAGACCTTTTCTTGAGTAACATTCCTTTTTGAGGCAACATTACCCCTAAAGTAACATTTCATTTTGAGGCATTACGGTATGTATCGTAAACCTTTTCGTCTGTGGGACAAATAAGTAACGATCCCCACATCTCAATCATTAACAGAAAGACCATCCCTCCATTTGAGGCAGCTTCAACCGTTTCTCGATTGTTTACAATCTAGCATCATCCACCGCCTATCTCGTCAGTGAGCTTCTTGATATCGAATTTGATTAGCTTCTGATAGCGTTGCAAACACGGCTCCAAGATTTACTACAGCAATCCGGACACAACCAGAATGAAAAGCAAAGAAATGATCATTGATTGGACCCTAATGTGTTTTTGATAAACCAAGAAATGAAAGTAATGTAACATTTATTGTGACGATACGCAACGAAATCCAGCGCTATCGGCGGAAAGGTTCGGCAAGTTATAACTCCGATGGGATGCCAGACTTTTCTCTTCATCATTTTGATCATTGGATGTCCAGGCGCCGCCGCGCATACTGCGGGATTCCCCAGTGGCAGGGCCTTGCGGGTTAACCACCAGCGGATTCTGGTAGCTCTCGGGATAGGGAGAAACGTACCAATCTTCCACCCATTCCGCGACATTCCCGATCATATCTAAAGCCCCATATGGACTGATACCGTCTGGATAGCTGCCGACGGGTGCGACGCCCGCATAGCCATCGTCCACTGTGTACGTGGGATTCAATTGCTTATCCATGAGATTTGCCAAATTCCCTGCCCAATCCTGGTTCCCCCAAGGATGTAGACGCCCATCGGTTCCCCTAGCAGCCTTTTCCCATTCAGCCTCCGTTGGCAGCCGCCGGCCCGCCCATTGACAATAAGCCGTGGCATCATTCCAACTCACCTGTACCACCGGATATTGATCCAACCCTTTTAGATCGCTGCCTGGACCATGGGGATGCTGCCAGTTTGCGCCAGAAGTTTGTGCACTATCATCGGAGGAGAAATGATAGACATACCCATAACCATTTTTTTCAGCGTCCGTGCGGTAGTGCGTGGCGGAAATGAATTTTGCAAACATAGCATTGGTCACTTCGGTTTGATCCATCCAGAATGCATCCAGGTAGACCGGAGCCGACATAATTGCGTCGTACGCGTCAGAACCCATGGTAAACTCGCCGGCAGGCACGAAGACTTGGATCATTCCATCGATTGTCGATTGTTTTTGTGAACCGATGCCCAGGGTGGGGGTGGGACTGGGGAGCACCTGGGTCGAGGTAGGCACTGGAGATTGGGTGGCTGTCAAGCTGGGGAGCGGCTGGGTGGTTGGGGGTTCCGTGGATTGGACAGCCAAGGTCGATTTTGATATTTGTGGAACAGTAGTGTTAGCATATCAACACCTCTCGAAAGAGAGGTGGCCGGGAGCATTTGGGAGTAGACTTCCTGCTGGTTAGGAACGGGAACGTCCTGCTCCGGGCGTGCGACGTGTGGGCCAGCCGGGGCAAGCTCGTAGTAGTGTTTGGCTGCCTGTTCGAATCCGCTAACCTGGGAAACTCATTGAGTAAGCCCGAGTCCGTGTGTGATGTCCATGCCCAAAAAATCAATGCGCCCGGCCCATTTTCATTTCGTATGGAGGTGTTGATTATGAACGATGGCCCAACACGTTTTTTTGGATTGGATATCCACAAGGAGTATTTTGTTGCGGTGGCGGTCAACCGGGATCTTGAGATCGTCTTCGGCCCCCGAAGGGTCTCCAACTATCAGCTGGAAGATTGGGTTGGCCGGGTGCTCACGCCTCAGGACATAGTCGTACTTGAGATGAGCACCAATACGTATCTGTTCTATGATACTCTGCTGCCGCATGCCCATTCAGTCATCGCAGTTCATCCGCCCAATGTCCCGGAGGTCACGAATGCCCGTGTGAAAACGGACAAGAAGGCCGCCGAAACGCTGGCGCAGCTGCTTGCGGCTGGGATGCTCAAGGGGAAGGGTGTGTGGATCCCGCCGTACGAGGTGCGCGACCTGCGTGCCCTGATCGCCCGTCGGGAGAAGATGGTGCGCCTTTCAACCATGGCGAAAAACCGTCTGCACTCGCTGGAACATCGCAACCACCTGATCCTGCCAAAGAATCCTTTTTCGTCTGAACAGCGCACCTGGTGGGAGGACCTGAAGCTCTCAACGACCGAAAAGCTGCTGGTGCGTTCTGATCTGGACACGCTCGAATTTGCCCAAAAGCAGGTCGAGCAGGTCGAAGAATGCCTGAAGCAGAAGAGCGCCCAGGATGAACGTATTCCTCTGTTAGTCCAGCTTCCGGGGGTGGCCATGCTCACCGCCATGACGATCCTGGCGGCTATCGGCGATGTCACTCGTTTCCCGACTGCCAAAAAGCTGGTGGGCTATGCTGGGTTGGGCACCCGTGTCCATGACAGCGGCATGACCCATTCCAGCGGCCGAATCACCAAAGCAGGCAGGCGAGATTTGCGCCGCGCCATGGTGAACGCTGCCAACCATGCAGTGGAGGATCATCCCCACTGGAAGGCAGAGCTGGAGCGGCTGGAACCTCATCTGGGTCGGTCCAAGGCCATCGTGGCGATTGCCCACAAGCTCCTGGTGGCAGTCTGGCATGTGCTTACCGAGCAGGTGGCAGACCATTTTGCGGATCCACAGAGTGTGGCTCGTTCGTTCCTAAACCATGCCTACGAGGTCCGTGTAAGAAACCTGCCCAAGGGACAGTCCGCAGCTGCCTTTACACGCGAACAACTGGATCGATTGGGCCTCGGGAAAGATCTGCAGAAGATCCCCTGGGGATCCAAGCTCATCAACCTGCCGCCCTCCAAGCTGGTGATCGAAAAAGAGTGAGCGGTGTCCCAAGCAGGTCGGCGCTCCTGAAAACAGGATATATTCCAGACGCCCCGGGACCAAGACCTTAACCCGGTATTCGGAAACGGGCTCACCGCTCGAATCCATTATACATCGGGTGTCAAGAGAACGTTTCGCTGCATGGCGAAGCGGTATAGGTTTGTTTGTATTTTTAAGGTTCGGCGGCGCTTTTCAGCAGCCAGGAGGTATTATAATCATCCTACCCCCCAGAAAAGGCGAGCAGGCTGGTTCTCTAGCCTCTGTCTCGTCTTTTCATTGTTTTTGGTCGGGTCGGGTTGAAAGTCGGGTCGATTCCCTTGACAGTTTGTCGAGTCCGTACAGTTTGTCGAGTCCGTAGCCCCATTGGAAATAGCGTTAATATTACATCCAGTGATGCCGGCGATCATCGCAAGAATGATAGGGATTCCTGCAAGTTGTCGTTTCATGAGTTTCTCCTGCTCTCAATAACAAGAATATTTCCATGACATACAATTTTGAATGATATATCATTACAGTATATGACCAAACTCCACTAAAAACAATTACCCCTTTTCGCCTGTTGGACATATATCCAAAAAGGGAGATAAATTCGATCTATCGGTTTGCGTTACCGGCAAGGCAGTGAATTAACAAAAAACCATATCACAGATTCCGCACTCGGAGACAAAGCCGCGAGGGCGCGGGTGAAAGCCCCGCCCGCCCGGGGGAGGCGAGTTTGGTCTGCCCTTATGGTACCCATATTGTCTGGTCAACATGGTTGCCCACATTTCCCATTACGCGCGGGGTAAAATCGGGATAGGAGGCAGCATACAGGGAACCATCTTGCGAGGCAATTAGTAAAGTTCTCCCCTCAAGAGGATCCCAGATTAATTGCTCAACCGATGCATTCAAGATAGTCTGCCATTCACCCCCGGGGACTTTGACCACAACGCGCCCTTTCTGATTTTCGAGGACCTCCCAAGCCTGATAGCCATTTTTGGACAGGGCGGGGAGATAGGATGCGTCGTAGACCGGCGGATCATAGCGAGTGTTTCCATCTGAGGAAAAGAGCGCTTCGGGATATGCAAAGAACGCTTTGCTCTCTGGCAACCAGTCGATCTCCCAGGTTCGTTTATCGAGGAGTTTGGCCGGTGCCGTTTGACCAGATATAAGGAGGAACGTCCCTTCACCCAGGGAGCTTGCACATCCCGCCGCGCTGGAAAAAAGAAGGGCGCCATTTTCCGGGGATTGGGCGATATAGTAATAAAAGCTGTAATCCATGATTGATTTGGTTTCCCCACTGACAACATTGACACTGTGGAGGTTAACGGAATTACATTCGTCGTTGCTATCGTACGTAATGTAGTGCGAGTTATCCTGCCAGCCGATAAAATTAGGCTTTATCCCCTTTGGAGTGGGCAAAGTGATGATCTTCCCATCGGATACACGGACAGCCCAGACACCATCCAGCCGGTTGGCAGGTCCAATTGCGCCGCCGAAAGGCGGAACCCAACTGACACCATAATTGAGGATGTACTGCCCATCGGGGGACCAGATCGGTGAGATTGATTGAGATAGTCCGCTGGTCAATTGTTTAGTTTCGTGGGTTTGGGTATCGTATAAATACAAGTCCGAGGTGGGACCGTTGATCGCACCAGTAAATGCCAGAAATCGTCCATCGCCCGGCTGCCATGCCACATCAGGATTTTCCCTGATAGCGTAAGTGGCGAATGCTTTTGGGCTGGTCGGGTTTCCAGATTCTTCAGCGCGTGTGAACCTGATCAAGTGGGCAATGGTTTCCGTCTCCCCGCTTGGAATCTTGACAATCACAAGATCAAGTCCCTGGTCGTTTTCTACCACAAGTGCCATGCGGTCCCCTGTTGGAGAAATGGCATGGCGCAAATCACTTTGGATTTCATATTCGGAAACCTGGGTTGGAAAGCTGCCGTCCGGGTTGGTGATCCAGATTCCGCCCTGCCCTTTGAACACAATGTAGGGTCCATTTGTGTTAAGGCTGGCTGGAGCAGGCATGTCCGTGGGCATGCGCGGAGTAGGGCTTGGGCTGGGCGTGGGGGATTGCAGTTCTACTGCTCCGGTAGGTGTGTTATTGGCAACTGGCGTGCCGGGCACGGAGAACAAACTACATGACAATAAAAAAAGCAATGTCAGAGAGAGGATAACGACCTTTAGATAATTATGCATACATGCCCTCTTGGAAGAACGAGCGAATAAACTCTATCCAAATTGTATCTACAATTAACCGTTTTTTTATTCCTCCGTCGAGGAGTAAAACACATCTGATTAATTAAATCAGGCTCTACCGTTTTTAACGGGAAACAGGGTCAAAAGCGACTAAAACGTGCAGGCGAAAGGATTGGAAATTGCGGTAGCCATAACCGCGTCGATTGAGCATTTTGATCTTCAAGTTTACTCCT
>JBEKVG010000426.1:0-3483 GCA_049514195.1 Anaerolineales bacterium
CTATCTGAAATCCATTAACCTGGCCGCCAATGCAGTTGCCCTGCTGGCAGGTGATCCACTGGCCGAACGGCGTTTCCTGCTCCAGTTCCCGGCCCGCGCCCGGGCTGCCGGCCAACCAGGTCTCGCCGCCGGACTTGCAAACCTGCTTGGTGCAAACCAGGTCGATGGGACCAGCCTGGCCGGTTTCCTGCCGGAGTGGGAGAAAGCTTTTATGGAAGCAGCCAACCTCCCGGCTGTCGAGAGCCGCATCGCCACTGCCAGATTGGGATACTATAAACTGGCCTTCGAGTCCATGCTTAAAAGCGAAACACCGCAGGCCATTCTCTGGCCCTTGATGCAGACCTGGACACTGTCTGTGTCTGTGCTCCCGCCTATGTGGGATGTCCATTGGCGCTCAGCCTGCGCAACAATCGGACTGGACGAGGGTTCCTTTGGCGAACGTCTGGAAGGTCTGAACCATTTTCTGGATGCCATCGAGGCTTTGCAGGAGAGTTTGGCAGCAAGCTAGGAACTGTAGTGCACCATATATGGTGCTATCGCCCAGAATGTAATTCACCAAACTGTGGATAACTGCCCAAAAACTGTGGATAAGCCGCGCGGATTGTGGAAAAGTCGCTCAATTGTTCGGTGTTACTCCCCCCATATCTGGCTGGTATTTCTCTCCAAACCCAAAATCTGGATGGGGGAAAAATCAGTGAACCTAGTCCCCTGAAGGGGGGTTATTTTCTCCCCGATTTTTCCACAGGGTGTGGATGCTGCTCTCCGAAGAACTGCCCAGTGCTTGCTTCTAAACACCCCTTCCAGCCACAGGTTGGGGCACTCAGCGGTTCTCCACATATCCACAGAACCTACTACCACTACTGTTATTGATATCTTCCAATATTTAAGAGGATAGAATGACACTCTTCCGTTTCAACGAATTGACCTGGCCTGAAGTAGCTGCCTTGCCACGCGATCTACCACTTGTCCTGCCTCTTGGCGACCTGCCGGACCCTTCGACGGGCTCAGGGCGACTCCTGGGAACAGTCTCAACACTACTCCAAACATCCCAATCCATAGGACTGCTCCCGTCCATCCCATTCGGATGGCCTGGCAGTGGATTGGCCGTCCCGGCAGAGATATTCGCCGCAGTTGTGCGCAACCTGGTTGGGAATTTGCTGGAAGACGGGTTCACTAATGTCCATGTGCTCATCCCGCCAGGCGCCGAATTAGGAAGCAACATTCCACAAATACACATCCCCGACGACTCTTCACCCGCAACGCTTTTCTCGGATACGGACACCGAAAAGGTGGTCATCCTCCCGATTGGCCATACCGAACAGCATGGTTATCATGCACCGCTCTCCACCGATACCGTCATCATCGAAGCCATCGGACGATGCACGGCACAGGCGGTCCCGCAGGAGGCACTGTTTTTGCCGGCCTTCCCCTATGGCGTCAGCACGCACAGGCGTTCATTCCCCGGCACGTTCAACGTTGGTGGGCGGGCCTTCGAAGATTTCTGGCTGGCAGTCCTGGATACACTCGTAGAGCGCGGCTTCACCCGTTTTTACCTGATGAGCGGGCATGGAGGCAACTCTTCATTTTTAGTGAACGTGGTCAAGTATGCCGGCGAGAAATACCCGGCAATCTTCTGTGCCACAGCGTTCCTGTACCTTTCCGGCCCGCAGGGGGTAGCTGCATTGGGAGCGAAGCGCCAGTCCCCGCTGGGTGGCATGGGCCATGCCTGTGAATTGGAGACCTCGCTTATGCTGCATCTGCGCCCGGAATTAGTCCACCTGGAACGGGCTGTGGATGAGATGAATTTCATCTCCACTCCATCCTATTACATGGATTGGATCGAGGGCGGCGCTCTGACTGCCAATCCGCCCTGGGAGGATGACACCCGCACAGGGGCCTACGGCGCGGGCAGTTTAGGAACAGCAGAAAAAGGGGAATTCTGGCTGAAAGTGGCTATCGAAGAGAAAGTGGGCCACGTGGCCGAAATCCAGGAGCAATACCGCCGCAGGCGGGGTCTATTTATTTCCCAGCGCTGATAATCACGCGCTCCCCCAGCCCGGCCCAATCATACAGCCATTTGGCATCCGCCGGGGCCAGGTTGATGCAGCCGTGCGAAGCCGCTGAGCCGAAGGCGTCATGCCAGTAAGCCCCATGGAAACCGAAAGAGAATGGTAAAGTGGCCTTCGAATGTCCAGGAATTCTTGCCGGACGAGATCAATGTAGCGAAGACCAGTTTGCATTGATCAAAGACGGATAATGTTTGGGTGGTCAGATTGGCGTAGATGAACCGGCATGTGTTCGGCCCCACTTCTGCCGGGACGGCCGGGCTGACCAGCGCCACTGATTTTTCCGGCAGCCACTCGTCTGCCCCGATGGCGATGTAGCCGGGCATTTCTCCGGTCGTTGGAACTTCATGTACGACCTGGTAGCGTTTGAAAGTCTGGACTGGTGCACCGGCTGTGTTGGCACTCTGCGTTTCGGCCAGAACCCAGCCGAAGCGGAAGGTCACCTCACGGGTCAGCCGGAGACCAGTGAAGGTGGAGGGTGTCAGCAGCTGCAAATCCTCCCCGTCCATCCAGCCATAATTGACCGGGAGAAAATAGAAAGTATGTCCGGCACTTATTTCGCTGGTGGTATAGGCCACGTAGGCGGGGAATTTGGGCAGGTAACCGTAGTTGCCGGTCTTCGCAACGGCATCCTGTAGACTTGCATAGATCTTTGCCCGCTGATTGAGCACTTCAGCATACTGGAATTTCAGTACTCCCAAAGATGGGTCAAGCGGCTGGTACCAGGCCGGTTCGGCTGTGGGCGTGGGAGTGGGGATTTCGGTTGCTGTCGCTGTGGCGGTCGCCGTTGCAACCGGGATGGGCGAGGCTGTGGGCGTGGCCGTCAATATGGGCGTGGCCGCTGGTCCGCAGGCGGAGAGGAAAACAAAGAGAAAGGGAAAAGAAAAACACAAAATCTTCCAATACTTTTTAGACATGAAAAAACTCTTTTATCCATGCGGCCAATCCAGCAGCAGCACTTCCGCCAGCAGGCGGGCGTTGACATTGCGCTCCAGCTTATCGATTGCTTTTTCCGTTGCATCCACCAGCCGGTGCAGCTCGGCCAGCGACAGCTTCTCCGCCAGCGCATCGATCTCCGCCGCCCGATCCACGTTGGCGAGAGGCGCATCCGCCCCCGATGCGCGCAGCATCACATCCCGCCAGAACGAGAGCCAGACCAGCAATGTGTCACGGAAGCGTTCATCCGTCTCGGTCTCCTTCTTCTTCCGGCTGGTCAATTTATCGGCATAGGCAAAACGCTCACGGCGTGAGGACTTCAGCAAGCGCTGGAGATCATCCAATCGATCTTTGCGAAACTCCAGCATTTCCTTGTCCTGCATCAGGCGTAGGGCATAACCCGGACGTCCACCCGAAATGTGCGCCAGAAGACGGGCGGTTGTTTCATCGGTGCCGCGCTCTTTAAGGCAGTCTTCCACCG
>JBEKVG010000427.1:0-2669 GCA_049514195.1 Anaerolineales bacterium
CCCATCCAGAGAGATGGATGAAGTTGTGATTAGCTTGAGTTATCCGCATTGGCGGGCTGGCACGCTCCCGGTTTCAGCGCGTGTGCGCGGATTGTTCCCCACTGCTTACTATACCCAGCGCGTCCGCTTCACGTTGGTGGATGGCAATACACACGAAGAGTTGCCAGCCTGGGTTGTGCGCCAACACGGTTATGTTGTTGGTCTACGGAAGTTCTATCAGAAATACGGTTTGATTCCAGGCAGTCTGGTTTCTGTAACAAGAGGAAAAAAACACGGACAAGTGATTGTCACTGCCAAGACCCGCCGCCCGATGCGCGATTGGGTACGGACGGTGCTGGTCGGCAGTGACGGTAGAATTGTCTTTGCCATGTTGAAACAGAACATCACCGCCGATTTCAACGAGCGCATGGTAATTGTTGTTCCGGATGTTGCCGGTGTTGATGAAGCCAGCAACCAGATTGCCACACAACGCCTGCCGTTTGAACAACTGGTGACTGATATGATGCGCGAATTGGTGAAACTAAACGTGCAGGGACATATCCATGCCCAGGAGTTGTACTCGGCGCTTAATATCGTCCGCCGCTGTCCGCCTGGGCCGTTATTGACCTACCTGGCGAGTGATCCGAAATTCAAACATGTAGGCGACTTGCATTTTCGCATGGCAGATATGGAGGGCGAGGATGAGTGAATTGAAAAAATTCTCTCTAGTCAAGCCGACCATCCAGACGCCTTTCCATATCGATTTCGATTGGTGGCGAGCCAAAGATGAAAATTGGCACGTTGCTTTGTTGGGCATGTTATGTCCCGAACACCAGGCAGCCTTTACCAACCTGTCAGAAAACCATTTGATTGACTGGGTTGATCCGGAGACTGCCGAAGTCCACCAGATGGATGGTTTACAGCAAGTGCTTATCCAACATTGTGCCAGGCAGCCAGGATTTCTTGATGAACACACCGTCATGGTGGAGGCCATTTTTCGTTTGCTTCTTGCAAGCGGGAATTCTCCCATATCGGCGGAAGAATTGGGTGCTCGGCTTAACCGTCCGGCGGATATAATATTGAAAACAATAGCCGGACCACGCGTGTATAAAGGCCTACGGCCTTGCTTGGTCTGAAAATTGCCCCTGTAGCTCAACCGGATAGAGCACCTGCCTTCTAAGCAGTAGGTTGTGGGTTCGAATCCCGCCAGGGGCGCTACCCCGTATTCTACACCGGGCGGTCTTTGTGGTGGATCGGACCGGGAAACTCATCTATGTGGCCTATATGCCGGCCCTGGGTGAAGAGCCGAATTATGCTGAAGTTCTGGCTGCGGCCAGGGCGGTTCTTGAGTAAGGAGGCAGATATGACTTCATTGCCCTGGAAATCAGATCGTCAGACAGAGCGTTCGTTTTCTGGGTTGCGTGCCATCGGCTGGCAGGTCGGCATTCACTCATATGCCTGGACTCCGCCGACCGATGTGTACGAGACCGAAGCCAGTTTTGTTGTGCGGGTGGAAGTGGCCGGAATGCGCGAATCGGATTTCACAATCAACGCTGAGGATAATTTTCTTATCATCAGCGGTATCCGCAGCGAGTCTCCGGAATGGCGCGCTTATCGCCAGATGGAAATCCGTTTCGGTGAATTCAGTACCGCTGTTGAACTGCCGCTTGGCGTGGATGTGAGCAAAGCCGATGCGGATTATAAAGACGGCTTCCTGAATGTCATCCTGCCTAAACTCAAACCCACGAATGTCCCCATCAAAGGTTGATTCTTTCCTATGACTGCCTCCCGTTGGTATACCGGTCAACTGGAAGTTCTGGATTGGCTTCAGAATCCTGATAAGTCCCTGAAGGATTTGTTCCTCCCATCCATTCTTACCCGTCTCCAGAATAAAGAAGAACATGCTGAGGGTTCAGGGAGTAGCATTCCTTCAGAGGAGGAGGCAGTGAAGTACCCGGAGACCCTGCCCATCCTGCCGCTGCGTGGCGTGGTCGTCTATCCCCAAACGGCTGTCCCGCTGACAATCGGCCAGATTCGTTCACTCAAGCTGGTGGATGAAGCCTCAGTCACACCCGGAAAAATGATCGGACTGGTATCGGCGCGTAACCCGGAGTCTGCTTGTGCAGGGTCTGGCGCGCTTCCGGTTGGGCGAGTTTGTCCAGACCGATCCATACCTCAAGGCCCGCATCGAGGTTATCCCGGAGACAGTTGAGACCGGGCTGGAGATCGATGCGTTAGCTCGTTCCGCACGTGACCAATTCGAACAGATTTCGGGTTTGACTCCCTCTATTCCGCGCGAATTGGTGGCATCCATTACCTCCCTCGAAGATCCCCTCCAGACTGCCTATACGATTGCCAACTTCCAACGCATCGAATTGCAGGATGCACAGACTCTGCTCGAACTAGATTCAACCAAGGCAAAGTTGGAAAAGCTGGTGGATCTGCTGGTGCACGAGACAGAGGTGCTGAGTCTCGGCGCAAAAATCCAAAATCAGGCCCGCTCTGGAATTGAGAAGGTCCAGCGCGAATACTTCTTACGGGAACAAATGAAGGCCATTCAGAAGGAGCTGGGCGAAAACGACGAACAGACGGTTGATGTGGAAGAGTTCCGCAAGAAAATTGAGTCGGCCAAAATGCCTGAAGAGGCTGAGAAGCAGGCCCGCCGCGAATTGGAACGTTTGTCGCGCCTG
>JBEKVG010000428.1:0-3324 GCA_049514195.1 Anaerolineales bacterium
GCGGAATGCGCGAGCATAGTCGGGTTTGCGCGCCGCCTGCTAACGGATGAGTCTTTTCGGGCGCATCTGCAGGAAGGTGTAGCCCAGTTCTCGCCGGAGACCTTCGACCTAGCAGTCTGGGAGGCTTTTTCCCGCCAGGTGCATTACTTCCAGGGGGATCTGAGCATGGCCGGTGATTTTACCAGGCTGGATGCTTTTCTAAGGAAGTTGGAAGGCGGACCGTCCAACCGGCTCTATTATTTAGCAACCGCACCGGAGTATTATCCGGTGGTTGTCAGGGCGCTGGGTGCGGCGGGGATGGCCTCCCACCCGGAATGTTGGCGGCGGATCATCATAGAAAAGCCCTTTGGTGTTGACCTGGAGTCAGCCCGAGCACTAAACCGGGCCGTGCATGCTGTTTTCGACGAGAGCCAGGTCTATCGTATCGACCACTATCTGGGCAAGGAGACTGCCCAGAACATATTGTTCTTCCGCTTCGCTAACACCATCTTCGAACCGGTCTGGAACCGCCGTTATGTAAATAACGTGCAGGTCACAATGGCCGAGGATGTGGATGTGGGCCACCGCGCTGGTTACTACGATACTGCCGGGGTGGTGCGGGACATGTTTCAAAACCACCTGCTGCAACTGCTGACGCTGGTGGCCATGGAGCCGCCTAGTTCCTTTAATGCCGATGCAGTCCGCAACGAGAAGGTTAAACTGTTCGAGAGCATCCGCCCGATCACCCTGACAGATACGGTGCGCGGCCAGTATGCAGGCTATTCCGGGACGGAAGGTGTAGCAGCCGGCTCGCAGACACCCACTTACGCCGCACTCAAGCTCTACATCGACAACTGGCGCTGGCAAGGTGTGCCGTTCTACCTGCGCTCCGGGAAAGCTTTGATGCGCAAGACCTCCGAGATCATCATCGAGTTCCAACGCCCGCCGCACCTGATGTTCCACCTGCCGGATGATAGCATGATCACGCCGAATATTCTTTCGCTGTGCATCCAGCCGGATGAAGGCATCCACCTGCGCTTCGAAGCCAAAGTCCCGGACAGCGAAGAGGAGATGTGCTCGGTGGACATGGACTTCCATTACCGCTCGGCTTTCGAGAACACCCTGCCGGAAGCGTATGAGCGTCTGCTGCTGGAGGCCCTGGCCGGGGATGCCTCGCTCTTCACCCGCAGCGACTCAATCGAGGCAGCCTGGCGCCTGCTGGACCCGGTCCTGCAGGGTTGGGAGGCGCAAGCCACCCCGCCGCTGGTGGTCTACCCGGTGGGAAGCTGGGGGCCGGCCGAGGCGGATGACCTGCTCGTGCGGGATGGCCGGGGCTGGAGGCTGGGATGCGTGGACGAGCCGGGCATCATCCATGCCAGGACATAACCAATACCAGGATGGGGTAAGATCATCATAAAGCGGAAGTTCTGACGCCCCATACCCCTTCGGGGTACTTTCCCCCTTGTGAACTTTCCAAAAGGAGGAAATAAAATAAGCTAAGAACCTATCCGAAAATTATAGAAGAACCGCATTTTGAGTGCAGGCACTCAAAATGCAAACCTCTTCTGATTTTCTGGATAGATACTACGCATCGTCCGGGACTGCGCCCGGAAGATATGGCCCCTACGGGGCAGTTGACAAATAAGATTCGGATAGGTATGCTCAAATCGTCCCAACTGGAGGGATGAAAGGAGTAGTGTGTGGACCGGCTTGTGTTCAATGCCTATTTTCAATTAGGTCAAGCACCAGCCGGGTTTCGCCTGTGGTGGCGTCAATTGGAAGGCTCAGACGAGAATCTGGATAATAACCATCTGATGCGGATGGCTGGACGTCTGGCTCGTCGACTGCGAGCCCATGCCAGTGCGCATAATATTCCGGTGGTGGATTGCGAAGCCAAAGCGCGCAAGGATACGATTGCGAATGAGTATCTTCCCAAAAAAGCGGGTCGTGTAGGTTTGTTTGCCATTTTAGTCGGTCGTGCACCTGCTCCAGTCTACAACGTGCAGAAGTCAAAAAGTGGCAAGATTGTGAATATTGAGCGCAAACAACAATATGTAAATCACTACCACTTTCACATTCAAGACCCAGATTGGGGTCACATCATCATTCGCATGAGCGGACACCCACCGTTCGGAGCGCAAATCATTCTGAACGGGCATGAGTACGTGGCGAGCGAAGCCAAAAAGGCAGGTGTAACGTTTCAAAAAGAAGATAACTGCTTCACGCAAGTCAACGAGCCAACCCATCTGGCCCAGATTGCAGATACCCTGAGTTCAACTGATATCGTGGGGCAACTGGAACAGGTGTTTAATCGTTGGATTTACTCTACCTGTTTGTGCTTTGCATTAGACCTGGAAGAACAGGAGCGCACCAACTTCCACTATGATTATTCAATCTATCAGGCCGAATACAGTCGCAACTTACTGTTCCGGAGTGGTGAGCAGATGGAACAACTTGTTCAAGCTCTGATTGACCACACGCGCTCCTGGCTGGATGTCAAACAGGTAAAGACCATCTTTGGAGCCGCACGTCGTCCATTTCGACATGCTGAAAGCCGGACCCAGCCTCGCTTTGAAATCGTGGTCGAGAAACCTGCATATGACTTGATCATCTTCAAGATCCATTTCGGCAAACTGACGGTCAAGTTGTATACCAAAGGCGAACGCGTTTTACGAGGCGAAGCGATTGTACACAATGCCAGAGCACTGCACGTTGGGCGCTCCCTGCCCAATTTTCCGAAGATCATCTTGGAGCTCGAGCAAATCCTGATACGCTTCTTTGATGTCCTGGACTGCGTGAATTGCGCATTCTTGGATGATGACACCTTCGATAATCTCGCGCGTCCTGGCAAGCTTGGTTCAAAACCTGTCGCTGGCATTGACTTGAGTAAACAACGCTTGCAAGCCGTATTGAATGCTGTCATCGCTTTGGCAGCTTCACCAAATGGTATGACAGTATCCGACTTGGCAACCAAAGTTCGCGAACTTCTGGGACTAAGCCCACAGGATTACAAGTCTCGCCATGCTGCGTATGACCTGAGAAAATTACGCAGCAAGCAATGGGTTGTGCCTATCGGAAAATCTCGCCGCTACCAACTTACGTCCGATGGCATACGTACTATCTCTGCTCTGCTGACATTGCGAGAAAAAGTCCTCAGGCCGCTCTTGGCTGGCGCCAGATATGATCACTCGCCATCCTTACCCAGCCGATCATCACTATTGGATGATTTGTATCTAACCCTTCAGAACGATATGCTATGCCTTTTTAAGGTACTCGGCGTTGCCGTTCAATCATTCTGTATGAACGACAATCTTTTGTCGATCTCAATGCCATAAGACTCTAAAT
>JBEKVG010000429.1:0-3248 GCA_049514195.1 Anaerolineales bacterium
ATATGAGTGATGGGCAGCGGGTGACTAAGTGGGATCAGGTCCGAAGTCCGCTTGGCAGCGGCAATACCGGCAATTTGGGCCACGGTCAACACGTCGCCCTTTTTCATCGCCCCAATACGGATAAGGCCTAGCGTCTCCTTCTTCATCAAGACTTCCCCCCGAGCGATAGCAAGACGCTCAGTTTCTGGCTTATCACCCACATCCACCATATGGGCCCGACCAGAATCATCAAGGTGCGTTAACTTAGCAGGCATATCTGAATTATACCAGCCAGACGAAAGCCATTTTCTGGTTATAAAAAATATTGGTTGAGTCCCTTGACGCATCGAACATCTGTGCTATACTCTACCTATCTAAAGTGTAGAGAGGATAACTATGCCTAAAAAATCTGATTTTGCATCCAGCGATTCGGTGGACGAAGGCCGCCAGGCCATGCTCGATAAGGCCGTCGGAGATATAATCAAACGCTATGGCGATGGTTCCATCATGCGCTTGGGCGATGCCCATAAAATGATCATCGATGCCATTCCAACCGGTTCGCTCTCCCTCGATCTGGCGCTTGGCGTTGGCGGCATCCCGCGCGGTCGCATTACCGAAATCTACGGACCAGAGTCTTCCGGGAAGACTACCATATGCCAGCATATTGTCGCCGAAGTCCAGAAACTTGGCGGGACAGCTGCTTACATCGACATGGAACACGCCCTGGATCCCGCTTACGCCGCCAAATGCGGTGTGGATGTGGACAACCTCCTGGTTTCCCAACCTGATACAGGCGAACAAGCTCTTGAAATTACTGAGACGCTGGTTCGTTCAGGCGCAGTGGATCTGGTGGTGATCGACTCGGTCGCTGCACTAGTCCCCCGATCCGAAATTGAAGGCGACATGGGGGATGCCCAGATGGGTGCAATGGCTCGATTAATGTCTCAGGCATTACGCAAACTCTCTGGGGCGATCAACCAGACCAAGACCTCTGTCATCTTTACAAACCAATTGCGTATGAAAATTGGTGTTATGTTTGGCAACCCGGAAACTACCACAGGTGGAAACGCACTGAAATTTTATGCTTCCGTCCGCCTCGACGTACGCCGGATCCAATCCATCAAGGTTGGAGCGGAAATTGTCGGGAACCGGACACGTGTACGGGTGGTCAAGAACAAAGTCGCGCCGCCATTCCGCACGGCCGAGTTCGACATTATGTACAACGAGGGCATCTCCAAAGTCGGTGATTTGATCGATCTGGCAACCCAACTTGGTATCGTCGACAAGCGCGGGGCTTTCTTCTCTTATGGCGAGACTCGCCTTGGCCAGGGACGCGAAAACTCCAAGGAATTCCTGCGACAAAACCCGACATTGGCCAATGAAATCGAAACTGTTATCCGCGCACGCGCCACCGGTGGTGAAGTGGCTCTCCCGCTGAACATCGGTGAGGAAAGCAGCGATGAAAATAGCGGAGAAGCATAGCATTATTTTCACTTTATGGGGATGTTGACCCTTCGCCCCCTTTCAATTGCTGATCGTGATTGGGTCAGCCGACGGATTATCGAATCCTGGGGTGCGGAGATAGTTGTTGTTCATGGGACAATTTATCATCCTTCTGAACTGCCGGGCTTTGTGATAATGGGAGGAGATGCCTTTGTCGGCTTACTCACTTATCATCTCGAAGGCACTGCCTGTGAAATCGTTACGCTCGATTCCTGGAGCGAAGGCCGGGGTGTGGGTACGACGCTCATTGAATCTGTCAAACAGGTTGCCCGTCGGGAAGGCTGCAAGCGTTGACAGGAAACGACGGCATTCCCATTAGGGATGAAATCGAAATGGAAATGTGGTTATAGAGGAATTATGCTTAACCCCACCATTGACTTTATCAACCTTCACGCCTCCGTCCGGCACTACAAACCGGACCCGCTGCCCAATTCAGTCATTGAAACCATTGTCGCCGCTGGACAGCGCGCTTCCACATCCTCCAATATGCAGGCATATTCTGTCATTGCCGTGACCGAAGCGGGCAAGCGCGGGCGTCTGGCTGGACTATGCGGGAACCAGCAGTTCATTGCGGAAGCACCTATCTTCCTGGTCTGGTGCGCAGACCTGGCGCGCCTCGACCATGCCTGCCAGCTGCGTGGTTATATTCAGGATACTACCTACATCGAGAGTTTCCTCATTGCAGTGGTGGACAGTGCCCTGGCTGCCCAAAATGCCGCTCTGGCAGCCGAGTCCCTGGGGTTGGGCATTTGTTACATCGGTTCCATCCGCAACAATCCTCAGGAGGTGATTGACATGCTGGAATTGCCCCATTTGGTCTTCCCCATCACCGGTATGACGATCGGCTGGCCCTCCAAACCGCCCCATCTGCGACCGCGCTTGCCGCTGAATTCGATCCTGCACTGGGATCATTACAACCGAACACACGAAGATGAAGCCTTGCAGGAATATGACCAGGCCATGATCGCTACTGGTATCTATAAAGGGCGGCAGATACCGTTACCCGGAAAACCCAGCGAGGTGGAAGATTATGGCTGGACAGAGCATACTGCTCGCCGCCTTTCCCGAGCTGTCCGTACCGGTCTGCGGGCAGTGATCGAAAAACAGGGTTTTGGATTAAAATAAGCAGACCTATGCAACGATACATTTGTGCTTAGTGGCATTTATTAAATGGAATCACTCAGTCCTTCTGCCCAAAAAATTCAGGATATTCTGAGTAGACTCGGGCCTGATTTTCAAGTGACCGAGTTCACCAAGAGCACACGGACGGCCCAGGAAGCCGCCGACCGGGTGGGTTGCCAGCTTGGCCAGATTGTCAAATCGCTCATTTTTAGAGGGCAGGCCAGCGACAAAGCCATATTGGTCTTGACCAGTGGCTCGAACCGGGTGGATGAAGGAAAGATCGGCCAATATGCAGGAGAGGCTATCGCGCGGGCTGACCCTGACTTCGTCCGCAGGATGACTGGATTTGCCATTGGCGGTGTTCCACCAGTTGGTCACACGCAACCGATAGAAACATATTTGGATGAGGATCTAATGCAATACACTGAGGTATGGGCGGCTGCCGGGGCGCCCAATGCCGTATTCAAGTTAGCGTCTTCCGACCTTGTCAAAATAACGGACGGAAAAATCGTACGCGTCAAATCATAGCGCGGCTTCCAGCCGCAACCAAAAAAAATACTGACCGCATCCTTGCTTCTGTGGCATAATAGGTTCAGCCATTGCGCTTAAAAACCGACAGAGCAAGCGAGGTAAAAGTCAAATTT
>JBEKVG010000430.1:0-2823 GCA_049514195.1 Anaerolineales bacterium
GCATGTACTTTCTGCCAGAGCAGGTCCCTCAATATGACGCGGCCCGCTTGCGCTTGGGGCACGCGGCTCAACTGGCCCTATTCGTCAAGGATGAGAAAAGCGCCATACAATGGCTGCGCCAACACCTTGATCCATCTCTGGGTGGTGAGCCAGCAACCTTCCAAGATCTTCAGCCGATCTTCTTGCAGCAGCTTTTCCAGGCCAACTACGAACTCCTACCGGAATTGGGCATGCTCCTCGATCAGAACTTCCTGCAGGATAAAGACGGTTGCTGGTACACACCGGACCACTCCAAGACCAGCGACTTGGAAAAAGTCCGCTCGAAAGCCCTGATGCGTGAATTCAGTACCTACCTTGAAGGCCATGGTCGCCTGCGACAGTTCCGTTCCGAAGCGGTACGCACCGGCTTTGGAGATTGCTGGAAAAAACGCGACTATGCTACCATCCTTAAGGTGGCTGAACGATTGCCTGAAGATGTGCTACATGAAGACCCGGACCTATTAATGTACTACGACAATGCCAGTTTGCGTATCTCCTCGAAAAATTGATCATTGATTCTTTTCCATGTTCGCCAGCTTGCTTACTCTCTTTCCACCCAATACCCACCCACTAACCCTGGTCAGTGACCCGGATGGCTTACTGACCGATGAAACTATGTTGGCAGCATTGAATGAGCGCGGCTTTATCTTCTTAACGGAGAGCGATCCGGTCCTTTTACGAAATCGTATTGAAAGCCTAAAACCTTGGACTATTAATCAGCCAGTTATCGTCATCACCTATACATCAGTGGATACACTGCCTTATGATCTGTGGCAATTCGGGCATCGTCTAAAACTAACCCTACATGACTACTTCCCCAACCTAGCCTATCCTTTGGTGCAATCGCTCACGCCATACCAGCGTGTCCGTCTTAATAATTGCCCACCGCCGCAGGACCGGCTGGGCCAACAACTCACCGCCGAATATATCCTCCTGCATGTCTTCAATCTGCCCCTGGAACAACTAGGCCGGCCCAGTAGCCTGGTCGCATGGCTGGATCAATATCACACCGGGTTGGCGCCTCTTCCCACTACTTTACTTGAGAATTTGCTGGCTCAGCTTGGAAAATTTCCTGTCTACACCGGGTGGCCCCTGCAAGAAATACTTGAAAAGCACGCTGCTTTCAATGAATTCCTGCAAACCCAATGGTCACAGTATATTAACAAATCCATGGGTGATTGGGGCACAACCAGCCAGTACACAATAAAGCCGGGTGCGACTAGTCTGCTGTCTTTCGGGCAGGACACTTCACTACAAGATACCCTTCCGCGCTTGGTCCGCAACGGCAGCCTGGCCCCCTTGGAGATCGATGAACTCTCAACTGCCCCCGCCTGGGCAATGCCAGCGAAGACTGGCAGCCAGTTGCCCGTCTCTGGGCTGAACTGGCATTGCTGCGCGCCGAAACATCTGTTTCCCAACCTGCCTCTGCTTTTTCAAAACTGCAATCCCGTCTTGACATGGCTTTTACTACCTGGCTTAAAGGACACTATACCCCGTTGGGCGCGCAAGGTCTTCCCTTCCCACACCATGTCCATCATATGGTCCATTACCTCAATTATCGTCGCGAGCAAGGCCAGGAAAAAGTTGCCCTGATCGTTCTCGACGGTCTGGCGTTGATGGATTGGTTATTGATCCGAAATGCCTGGCAAGCGCGTCATCTTATTTGGCATTTGGACGAAAGGTTGCTACTGGCTCAAGTTCCAACTATCACATCCATTTCCCGCCAGGCGCTGGTTAGCGGGCTTCGTCCTGCGGATTTCGCCGCCTCCATTCAAGCCAATAGTGAAGAACCCTGTCAATGGGAAACTTTTTGGATGCGTGCCGGCCTGCCGGCTGAAGCCTGTGCTTATGTCTCGGTGGATTTCCGCCGTGACCCCATACCAGCTGAGCTGTCGGACCCTCGATTGCGTATGCTTTGCCTGGTCGAACGGACCATAGATGAGATTGTCCATGGTAGTGTGCTTGGCAATGCTGATCTGATAGCCAGACTAAAAGTCTGGCTGGATGAAAAGAAGAATCCCCTTCACCTTGAATCGGTGATCTCCGATTTGCTTGGAGGCGGCTTTGACGTTTTCATCACCAGCGATCACGGACATACCGAGGCAATTGGAATAGGGCAGCCCAATGAAGGCATCCTGGCGCAGACGCGTAGCCGGAGGGTGCGGATTTATTCAGATAGAAATATTGCCCTTCACACACAAAATGCTTTCCAGCCCAGTTTATTATGGGAGGACGATGGTCTGTTGCCGAATGACCTTTATGCCATATTCCCTGGCGGCCGCGGCGCCTTCGTTCCCATGAACCAACCGATTTTGACGCATGGTGGCATAAGCCTTGACGAAGTCATTGTCCCATTTATCGAGATAACTCATGTATAAAGGCATAGGATTTAATCGCACGATCACGTTCAAATGGCTGAATGCGGCTGCCAATCTACGTTCCCAGACGGCTGATCTCGCAACCATCCGCCAGGGTCTGGAATTAGTGCTCCTTGATGACATGAAAGGAGTGGAAGCGCGACGAAAAACAATCGATGTGCTAGTCAATATCTGGCTCAAAAGCGGCAGCGTTTCCCCATCTCTCTATAAGAGTGCTTTGGATTTATTGCCTGAGATCTCTGAACCCAAGCGGGTGTGGTTACATTATGGTTTGATCCTGATTTACTATCCCTTCTTCCGGCAATGTACTGCCATCATTGGCCAGATCGCCCGGGTGCGTGATACTTTCACCCGTCAAATGGTCAAGGAACGTCTGGCTGGCGAAATGGGTCACTTTGGTGATCTC